>JBLYYW010000504.1:0-5757 GCA_048550155.1 Acidimicrobiales bacterium
CCCAAGACGACACCGGCAAGGAAATCGTCACCAACATTGTTGCGATGATGCGGGCCTTCCCAGGTTCGGTCGTCTTCCTCGAAAACTACGACATGACGATCGGGTCGATGCTCACCCGCGGCTCCGACGTGTGGTTGAACAATCCCCGCCGCCCCCAAGAAGCCAGCGGCACCAGCGGCATGAAGGCCTCGATGAACGGGGTCCTGAACTGTTCGATCCTCGATGGTTGGTGGCCCGAAGCATGCGTCGACGGTGAAAACGGATGGCAGATTGGCGACGGCTTCGAATCCGAATCAGAGGACGAGCTGGACAACCACGACCGGGAATCGTTGTATGACGTGCTGCTCAACAAGGTGCTTCCCACCTACTACGACGATCCGGCTACCTGGGAGGCGATGATGCGAGAGAGCATCCGGACCACCAAGGACCGGTTCGCCATGAAAGAGATGCTCAACGGCTACTACACCAAGTTGTACCGGAAGTAGCGCCCTAGATCAGGCTGGATTCGAACCCGGCCCACAACCTCTCAGCCATCACGCCCGCACCGGCCTCGATCGCGGCGGCTGCGTCGAGGCACTCATAGTCAGCAAAGGGTGCTCCGATGAGCTGCACCCCGATCGGCCCATCATCGGTGATGGACACAGGAACCGCAGCTCCGGGGAGCCCCAGGTAGTTGGCGGCCACGAGACAGGTGTGGCCATCGAGGATCTCGTTGAATCGCGCCTGACCTGACGCGTCGTCGTTCGGTGCAAAGGGGACGATCTGAGATACGGGGCACAGAATCAACCCTCGCTGGGCGACAAACCGAGTCCAGCGCCTCAGGATCGTGTGCCGCCTTGCGTATGCAGTGACCAGGCCGGCGAGATCCACCGCCGCCCCGTCGAACATCCACCCGACCGTGTGGATCAGGTCTTCGCTCAGGCCGTCGATCGAATCCAGATCTACCGTCACACCAACCTCGGTGGCGAGAATCGATCGCCACCCGGTCCGGATCTCGTCGAGATCCGGAGGATCCACGAACTCGACGTCGTAGCCGGCCGTCTCCAGATACTCGGCCGCCGAGTCGACGGCCTGCCTCACTTCAGCGTCGGTGTGCCCGAGTCCGTACGTTGCCGCAATCCTTCCCACAGCCGGGTCGCCTGATGGTGGGCCGACTCGGTGCCACGGATCGAGATCGCTGGGCTGAACCATGATGTCGAGGGCGCGTCGCACGTCGTCGACTTCTCGTCCCAACGGTCCCTGAACCGACATCAGCTGCAGCGCGAGAACCCGGTCACCGACAGCGGAGTGATTGAAGGCCGGCACCCGCCCGAGTGAGGTTCGGATACCGGCTACCCCACAACAGTTGGCCGGCTGGCGCACTGAACCGCCCAGGTCGTTCCCATGGGCGATCGTCCCGATTCCCGCCACGACCGCTGCCGCCGCCCCACCGCTTGATCCACCTGCGGTGCGCTTGGCCGACCACGGGTTACGGGTCTCGCCCCGTAGCGGGTTGTCGGTATGCCAGCGGTAGCTCATCTCAGGGGTGTTGGTGCGGCCAATGATCACTGCCCCCGCACGTTTGAAGTGAGCAACCAACGGCGAGTCGTCCGGAGCTACAAGATCGGCGAGGGCCACCATTCCGTTGGGCGTCACCTGGCCGGCGACATCGATGTTCTCCTTGATCGTGATCGGCACACCGTGGAGTGGACCAACCGGACCGTTGGCGACCATCGACTGGTCGAGCGCACGTGCGGTTTCGAGCGCGTCATCGCGCACGTCATTGGTGACGGCATTGATGATCGGGTTGACCTCATCGAGCCGATCGAGATGGGCCTGCGCAACCTCAGACGAAGAGACAGAACCCTCACGAATGTGGTGTGCAGTGGCTTGGGTGTTCCAACGCCAGATCTCGTCCATGAGATTCGACACTAGCCCTCGTCGGCCGAGGCGGCCGACGCCGATGACGACCTCTAGCCTGAGGAGACATCACCTCGAGATTGGAATACAGATGGCAAAACCGGGTCCCGACCAACGCCAGGAGTGGAACGCCCTGCAGGACCACGCATCCGAGCTTCGCGAGGTTCACCTGCGTGAGTTGTTCGCGGCCGATGACCGGCGCGCGGGCCGCTTCACCTTTGAGGCAGGCGATCTGCTGGCGGACTTGTCAAAGCACCGAATCAACGATGAAACCGTGCACTGGCTGGTCCAGTTGGCAAGGGAAGCGGGTGTACCCGAACGGATCGAAGCCATGTTCACCGGGGAGAAGATCAACACCACGGAGAAACGGCCTGTGCTTCACGCCGCCCTGAGGGCTAGGGCCGACGATCAGTTCACTGTTGATGGTGAGGACGTCGTCGGTGACGTCCATTCCGTCCTCGACAAGATGGCCGAGTTCACCCAGCGGGTTCGAGGCGGAGAGTGGGTTGGGCACACCGGCCGTCGCATCCGTTCCATCGTCAACATCGGTATCGGTGGATCAGACCTCGGGCCATTGATGGCCTACCGGGCGCTCAGCCCGTATGTCCAGGATGAGCTCGAGGTTCGGTTCGTGTCCAACGTGGACCCGGCGAATCTGTTCGATGCGACCAAGGATCTAGATCCCGCGGAAACCCTGTTCATCATCGCATCCAAGACGTTCACAACCCTCGAGACTCTGACCAATGCTCGCCACGCCCGCGACTGGCTTCTGGACGGACTCGGGGGCGACGTCACAGCGGTGGCGAAACACTTCGTCGCGGTATCTACCAATGCCGAAGAGGTGGCCGAGTTCGGCATCGACACCGAGAACATGTTCGGCTTCTGGGACTGGGTCGGTGGTCGATACTCCTTCGACGCTGCGATCGGACTGAGCCTTATGATCGCCATCGGGGCCGACAACTTCAGAGACATGCTGGACGGCTTCCGAACGATGGATCAGCACTTCCGTACCGCTCCGCTGGCCGAGAATCTGCCTGTGCTGCTCGCGGTGGTCGGCCTCTGGTATCGAAACTTTCTCGGGTATCCCACCTATGCCGTCCTCCCCTACAGCGAGCACCTGGATCGCTTTCCTGCCTATCTGCAGCAGCTCGACATGGAGAGCAACGGGAAGTCGGTTCGACTCGACGGTTCAGCCGTTGGGTACGACACGGGACCGATCATTTGGGGTGAACCCGGAACCAATGGACAGCATGCGTTTTACCAGCTGATTCATCAGGGCACCACCATCATCCCGTGCGACTTCATCGGCTTCTTCGAAGCGTCCGATGACATCGGCAACCAGCACGACCTGCTGATGGCCAACATGTTCGCCCAGGCCGAGGCGTTGGCGTTCGGAAAGACCTCAGAGGAAGTCTCAGTCGAGGTGTCGGATCAGGAACTGGTTGCCCACCGCACCTTTGTGGGCAATCGTCCGTCGTCGACGATCATGGCCCAACGGCTTACCCCCAGTGTGTTGGGTCAACTGGTGGCGTTGTACGAGCACAAGGTGTTCGTACAGGGAACGATCTGGGGAATCAATTCGTTCGACCAGTGGGGAGTCGAGCTGGGCAAGGCGCTCGCCACCCAGATCACCAGCGAGTTCTCCTCGGGCAGTCCCGACACCGAACGGCACGACGCCTCGACCACGGCTCTGATCACGCAGTACCTCGAACGACGGTGAGCGGTCAGCGACCGGATGCAGATACTTCGTTGGGGTAGGGGAACCAGCGAAGATGTTCGAAGTCGTCGGTGGTGTCGGGCGGATCGAGAGGATCCATACCTGAACTCAGTTTGTCCTTCAGAATCCGGTCGGCCTCGGCCAGGAACTCGGACAGATCGGTCGATCCCAGTCGCTGACGATGATCGTCGTGATGCAACCCCTCACCGTCGTAGGTGATGTCGTGCAAGCTCATGGGGGCGGTCCGTGGCGCATCCCGGTGTTTCCAGAGGCCGTTGCTGGGCTCGAACCGGTACTCGGGTAGCAGCGCTGCCCCGTTGGCCGCCACCCAGTGGACGGCATCGATCACATACTGGAGCGTTGCGTCGGTGATGAAGTAGTTGAAGTTCACCCGCACCCAGCCCGGCTTGATGCCTTCACAGCCTTGGGTGATCTCGCGTTCGAACTCGTGTGACTGCTCCAGATCGATGCCGAGGAGCCGGTGTCCGTATGGCCCTGCACAAGAGCACCCTCCGCGGGACTGGATGCCGAAGAGGTCATTCAGCAGCGCGACGACGTAGTTGTGGTGGAGGTACCCGTCGTCTCCGTGACGTACGACGAACGAGACGATCGACAGCCGTTCGACCTCTTGATTGCCGAGGATGTGCAGCTTGGGGTCATCATGCCACGATGCGATGGCGGTTCGTATGAAACGTTCCTCGTTCTCGCGGATCGTATCGACGCCAACGACCTCCTTCAGTTGGAATACCAGACCGGCTCGGATCGACTCGACGATGGCGGGGGTGCCACCTTCTTCGCGATGTTCGATGTCGGTGAGGTAGCTGTGTTCCTCGGGATTGACGTACGCGACGGTCCCACCGCCGGGTACGTGGGGAACCCGGTTGGTGAACAACTCCCGGCGGGCGCACAGGACACCGGGGGTTCCGGGACCACCGATCATCTTGTGGGGAGAAATGAAGACAGCGTCGTAGTAGCCGTCATCGGTGGAGGATGAACCCATGTCAACTTCGACATACGGTGCCGCAGCTGCGAAGTCCCAGAACGCAAGGGCACCATGGCGGTGCAGCACGCTGGAGACACCTCGCGTATCGGTGACGATGCCGGTCACGTTCGATGCCGCGGAGAACGAGCCGATCTTGAGCGGCCGATCGGAGTACTCGACCAACGCCGCCTCGAGCCGTTGGAGGTCCACGTGGCCGTCGGCGTCCTCGTCGATCGTGACGACCGTTGCGATCGATTCTCGCCACGGCAGTTCGTTTGAATGGTGTTCGTACGGGCCGATGAAAACCACTGGTCGGTCCGCCTCGGGGATCTGGGCAACGAAGTGGTAGCGATCGTCGAGGGTCGAGGGAACCCGGATCCCCAGCACTCCGACCATCCGGTCGATCGCGCTGGTCGAACCGCTACCGCAGAACAACACCGCATGCTCGTCAGAGGCGCCGAGGCAGTCGGCGATGATCCGGCGAGCATCCTCTCGAAACCGGCTCGTTTGCAGGCCGGTGCCCGACGATTCGGTGTGGGTGTTTGCATAGAGAGGCAAGACCACCGAGCGGATGTAATCCTCGATGAAGCCAAGCGAACGGCCGGAGGCGGTGTAGTCGGCATACACAACGGGCCGGGGGCCGAAGGGTCCGTTCACCACTTCGTCGGACCCGATGATGGAACGCTGGATGAGGTCGATCAACGGGGTTCGGGCCATCCCACAGTATGAACCACTTCAGGGGCTCGTGCTATGGCGAACGATGCCTAGTGGCGCCGGTGGTTCGAAGACCGTGTGGAGGTGAAACACTTCTCCCCGTTCTCAAAGGCCACGATCACATCGGACGTATGAAAGTACTCGGCGTCGCACCACAGTTCGGAGTGAGTTCGCACCTCAACGGCGAGGTCGGCGTTCCAACGGATCGACCATGACCGTTCGGAGGTCGTTCGGGCGCTCAACGGGTCTCCACGTGTGATCGACCACGTGTCCGTCTCCCGTGAGGACATCGATGCTCCCGTCTGGTCGAACGTGACGACATCGCCGATCGTGCGATCGGTCAGGACAACCGTGCCGGTGATCGTGTCCTCGGTGATCGTGCGATCATGGGTCCCGCCGCCATCGCTCGTGCTCTGCGGAGAGGCTGTCTCGGGAGCCCCGAACC
>JBLYYW010000505.1:0-7452 GCA_048550155.1 Acidimicrobiales bacterium
TCGGAGATCAACGATGACCCGTACCATCCGGTATCGCGGCACGCCCGGGATCTCGTCCTGGACAAGGGCGACGACGCCCCGATCACCTGGGTACACCAGAGCGACCGGTATGGCGAGAAACTCGCTACCCCAGACACCTCGATCGCCGACCTGATCGGTGAGGTCGACCCGATCAAGGTGGCAGAGGGTCGGTATCTCTCCGACGAGCTCACCCTGCACTATGGAATGGTTCCCCGCACCAACCGCGGCATCTTCGCGATCAATGAGCTGCCCGATCTGGCCGAACGAATCCAGGTCGGCCTGCTGAATGTCCTGGAGGAGCGAGACGTGCAAATCCGGGGCTACAAGGTGCGGCTTCCGCTCGACGTGATGTTGGTGGCATCGGCCAATCCGGAGGACTACACCAACCGCGGTCGGATGATCACCCCGCTGAAGGACCGTTTCGGTGCCCAGATCCGAACGCACTATCCCTATGAGCTCGAGGTCGAGTCCGCCGTTGTAGACCAGGAAGCCTTCATTCCCGACACCGGAATGCCGGTGGTGATTCCGGACTTCATGTCGAACGTGATCGTGCGTTTCACCCATCTCGCCCGGTCCAGCGGACAGGTGAATCAGCGTTCCGGGGTGTCGGTGCGGATGAGCGTCTCGAATATGGAAACCCTTGCCGCCGCCGCGACGGCCCGGGCCCTGCGGGTCGGCGAATCGGTTGCCGTGCCCCGAATCTGTGACCTCGACGCGATCTTTCCTTCGAGTGCAGGCAAGATCGAGATCGAATCTCTCGACGAGGGTCGGGACGAAGAGATTCTCGACTACTTGCTGAACGCCGCCATCGTGGAGGAATTTCAGGAGCGCGTCGATGGTGTCACGATGCACGGCATCTCGGAGTCCTTCGACGATGACACCGTGATCAGCACCGGCGACGACATCGCCGCCAGTGCCTATGAAGAGATCGTGTCGTCCAAACGGGCTCTGGCAGAGGCGGCTTCGGACCTGGTACCAGACGGGCAATCCGAGCAGCTGGCGAGCGCAGTGGAGTTCATCTTGGAAGGAATGCACCTCACCAAACGGCTGAACAAGGATGCCGTGGGCGGTCGGGCCAGTTTCAGGATTCGCTACTAGACCTCAGATCGTCCGGTTGTCCTTCTTGGACTTCGGGCGACGGCGAAGGCTCAGCGACCCGAAACCGGAAATCACGGCGATGTAGAACCCAACGTCGTACCAGATGCCGTTGTTGTTGGTCTCATAGATCCTGATGTCCCCGTCGAAGATGTGGGCGATCAGTGCAACCGGGGCGATCCACCCGTGCCAGATCCCGCTGAAGAACCCGGCCTGGTCCGCAGGCGTGTAGGTGCCTCCACCGGCGGCGCATCCGGCCAGTACGAGCGCGAACGCGCCGAGCGCACCGATGCGGAACACATTCTTCATGACCCCATCCAAGCACGGTTCGCCCGAAGTAGTGACTTTCCCGAGAGGAACGACACGCTTGGGTCACTGTTTGTGGCTGGTTGCTCGCGCTCGGGCGCGATTTCGGGCCTGTCAGAGCCGAAATCGGAAAAAGCCGCAAAGAATGGGGCTTTCGGGGTTGCCAACATCCATATGACAATGATGTAATTACAAACGGAGCAAGCAACGACGAGCGTAGCGTCTCGTCGGGCCGTGGTGGGGGATAGACGCTCTCTATCCTTCGCGCCTCGGGCCGATGAGACGTGACGTCAGGACGACACCAGCGCTCAAGATCCCACAAGGACCAACACCCAATGGCACGCAAGCAACTCATGATCGATACCTCCTGGCAGGCATACGCCAACTGCCTCGGGGTCGACCCTGACCTCTTTTTCCCCGAGCGAGGCGCCTCGACTCGTGAAGCCAAGGAGGTCTGTCGGGGTTGTGTCGTCAAGGACGACTGCCTCGAGTATGCGCTGGCCAGCGGCGAGAAGTTCGGAATCTGGGGTGGAATGAGCGAGCGCGAACGGCGCCGAATCCGACGCCAGCGTGCCCAGGAGCGTGCGCTTCGGGCCGCGGTCTTGGCCGGCGAGTCTGCATAACACGCCGATCCTGACTATCGAGCCCGCCGCGGGCGGTGTACGATGGAACAACACTTTTAAAGGAGAAGGATCGCATGCGCGGACCTCAAGGCTGGGAATTCATTATCATTCTGGTTCTGGTTCTGGTGCTCTTCGGTGGCGCCAAGATCCCTCAGCTCGCCCGGAACCTGGGTAGGGCCCAGAAGGAATTCAAGGACGGTATCGAAGACGGTTCGTCTGAGAAGTCCAAGGAGTCTGATACCGCTGTCTGAGGTTCCGAGCAGTACCGTTCCTGTGGCGGCGGTACCTGTCGCGTCGGTACCGACCTGGGAAGAGGTGGCCAACGATCACGGTCGTTTTCTCTACGGCCTGGCGTATCGCCTCACCGGCAATCATCATGACGCACAAGATGTTGTACAGGATGTCCTGATTCGGGTTGAGCGCGGGCTCAGTTCGTATCGACCCGGCAACATCGAGGGCTGGTTGAGCCGGATCACCACCAACGCATTCCTCGACCGGGTTCGAAAGTCCAATCGGCGGCCGACGGTGGCACTTCCCGATGACCCCGATCGTGTGATGGAGGGCTCCGCAGGCGCAGACGTTGAGCTGGCGCAAGAGTCGCTTCCCGATGACCTGCAGCAAATGCTCAGCGAACTCACTCCCGAGTACCGTGTGCCGGTGGTGCTCAAGGACGTGGTCGGATTCAGCTACGAAGAAATCAGCGATGCACTCGAGGTCCCGATGGGGACCGTGCGGAGCCGGATCCATCGGGGTCGGGCTCAGTTGCGGTCTGCCTTGGAGCGAGAGGCGCCGCACCGTGATGCAGTGGAATTGGTGAGCGAGTCATGAGCGGACCGTTCGGTGGCTATGACGTCGATTGGTCGTCCGGTTCGGAGGAACCGTGGGAGAAGCAGATCTCATCTCTGCTCGGCAGTCTGCCACCGGTGGAACCCCCACCAGGGTTTCTGGAGAACTTGGCGTCCCAGGGCCCTCGGATCGACGCATCATTCACACTCGACGCCGAGTCCATGTTCTCGTTTCCGATCATGGAGACCGACGAGGACTGACAGGTTCTGCGGGTCTGTTGATTCAGCGTGTGAGCGACAGCGCCCACACGACCAGAATCACGACTATCAACAATCCCAGTCGCAGGGCGAATTCAGAGAAGAACGCACGCCAGCTCGAGCTGGCCTGGATTCGTCGGTCTCGACGCTTGAGAGCGGCGCGTCGGGTCGGGGAAAGCTGAGGCGCCTCGGGAGGAGGGGCAACGGCGGGGGATCGTCCGGGATCCGGTGGGTCCGGATCGGGCTGGTTCACCGAAGGGTGAAGACGTCGATCTCTACGGGCGTTTCGCCGGCGGCCTCGGCCCGTGCGGCAAGACGACGGCTCTTCAAGATGCGGCGCCGTTGGCGTTCTGAGGCTCCACCCCAGACGCCATGGTCGACTCGCTGATCGAGCGCGTGCTCCAAGCACGGCTCCTTGACGGGGCACGATGCACAGATCTTCTTCGCCGCTTCAACCCCCACCCCATCGCTGGGGAAGAAGACCGAGGGCGGATGGTTATTGCAGTTGCCTTGCGCCATCCACGTGGTTTCCATACCGATACTGACGTCTGAACTGTTCATCTGGTTCCAATTCCCTAGGATTTCTTAGGCACCTAGACCCAAGAGGGCTGCCTGGGCTCGTCGATCAAGGCTCCACAACTCACAGATCGCCAGTAGCATGAGAGTATATGAGCAATGTTGACGTAGCGGAACTTTCTGAACCCGTGGCCTATGCCGTGATCACCTATCTCGGTCCGGTGGCCCCCCATTGGGACATCGGCGCCAACTACGGAGATCCGGCTCTGATCGAGGCATTTCGTAGCCGTGTGAACGCTCGCCTTTTGCTGATTCCGCGTCATGATCCTCAGTTCAATCGCAACAAGCTGCGGGTCAATCGCGATGCCGAACGGGAGCTCATAAAGCTCGACTGGGACCTCGGAGATGTGGTCGAGGAGGCCGGTGCGGGCCGCCCCCCAACCGAAGATCCTCGCCGTCCCCGCAACTGACCGCAAAACCCTCTCGGAGCTGACGACATGGCGGAACTCATCGGCGTCGACCTTGGTGGCACCAAGATGCTGGCGCGATTCATCGACCCTGAAACCGGAGCTGGTCGAGATCGGGTAAAGCGTCCGACGCCCAAGACCGGACCCAAGGATGTCTTGAAGAAGGTCGTCGAGGTCGTGGAGCTCCTCGACCCAGATCACACCGCCAATGCTGTCGGTATCGGTGTCCCCGGTCTTGTCACCGAAGATGGCGTGGTCACGCTTTGTCCCAACATCCATGGCTGGGACTCGCCGATCGATGTCGCCAAAATCCTGGCCAAAAAGCTCAACCGCACGGTCGCGGTCGGAAACGACGTGAACGTCGGAGCGCTGGCCGAGCACCGAGTGGGAGCGGGCCGGGGTTTCAGAGATATGGCAGCGGTGTTTGTCGGTACCGGGGTCGGGGGTGGGCTGGTCCTCAACGACCGGCTGGTGGCCGGGGCTCGGGGAATGGTCGGCGAGATCGGCCATGTCACAACCCATCCGGGCGGGCGACTGTGCGGATGCGGTCAAAAAGGCCACATGGAGGCATATGCCGGCCGGGCCGGCATAGAAGCAGAGGCCCGCCGACGACACGAGGCCGGATATCGCAGTGAATTGATCAACCTGGCCGGGTCCGGTCCGATTCGGAGCAGTTTTATTGCCCGTGCCATCCATGACCACGATCCGGTAACCCTGGAACTGATCGAAGATGCGGTCGAGGCGTTGGCCATGGCCATCGGCTCCATGGCAACCCTTCTCGACCTTCCGCTGGTGGTCCTTGGCGGCGGCGTGGTCGATCGCCTGGGCCAGGATTTCGTCGATCGAATTCACGGCTCCCCGGCCTTCGGCGGCTTTGGGAATCACGTGTGCGAGCTTCGGATCGCTCGACGGTTGGATGATGCCGGTGTCGTAGGAGCGGCAATCTTGGCAGCAGATGCCCAAGCCTCAGACAAGAAGAAAAAAGAGTAGAAGGAGTAGGGGTAGTCCTCAGCTTGCCGATGCGTCGCGAAGCAGTGCGAGGAACGCGTCGGCGGAAGGATGGTCGAGGCGGGCCGACCGCTGGACAGCGATCAGCGTTCGGCTGAGCAGCGGCTGAGGTCGAACTCGTTGGAGCGGATCCGAGCCACGTTCGGCCTGGCTGACCGGCAGCACCGTCCATCCCATCCCCAAACGAACCATCTGCTGAAGTACCTCGGGTTGATGCGATTCCGCCACGACGTCGAATGGCGCACCGATTTCGGTGAGTTCGGCTGCGATGAGCGACCGGGTATGCGATGACGGCGGGAAGGCGACGAAGGGGCCCCATGTGTCTGGTGCCCCGGCCGGTGGTCCCTGTTGGGGGCAGTAGACCGCCATCGGCTCGCTCAGCAGCCCTACGACGTCCATACCTTCGACCACGTGGGGCGTTTCTACGACGACGGCAAGATCCAGTTCGCCGTGGATCAGGCGTGTCACCAGCTCAGATGACGGTGCGACGATGAGTTCCAGTGACACCTCGGGTCGTGTGTCGGTGAAGGCCTTTATCGTGGCGGGGAAGTGATGGACCGCGGCGACATCGATCATCCCGACACGAAGCCTGCCCGCCCGCCCAGCCCGACGGGCGTCAGCCCACTGCGCGAGGTCATGGGTCTGGACGATGACCGAACGTGCATAGTCGAAGACCGGCTGAGCTTCGGCCCGAGGGAGCCGCCGTCGGCCCTCCCGAACAAAGAGATCCAAGCCCAACCGTCTCTCCAGTTCGGCGATTCCCTGCGACAGTGCTGACGGGGTCACGTGCAAACGGTCCGCAGCCGCAGCCCAGGTGGGTTCTTCCTCGATTGTGGCCAAGTAGGCAAGCTGTTGAATGGAGATTTGTGGCAGGTCGAGCACCGATGTCCTTCCGGAAGGCCCATGGGCCTGTCATCTATTGATGAAAATATCTTAACTGATGGCTTTGGTAGTTCAGAATCTCTAGAATTGCATGATCATGACACAGAACTCCAACCCCGTCTCCCCAGCCAGCACCGGTCGTCTCGGCATTCTCATGCCCGGAATCGGCGCAGTCTCCTCCACCCTCATCGCAGGCGTGATGGCCGCCCGACGAGGCCTCGTGGCACCGATTGGCTCGTTGTCCCAAATGGGCCGCATCCAGGTCGACCCCGCCGATCCGGCGTCTGACAAGCCGCTCATCAAAGACTTCGTGCCGATCGCGGACATGGACGATCTCGTATTCGGCGGCTGGGACCCCATCTCTGCCAACGCCCTCGAGGCCGCCCAGGTGGCAAACGTGCTCCAGGGAGAGGACCTCGCAGCGATCTCCTCCGAACTCGAGGGCGTCGTCGCAATGGACGCCGTGTTCGACCAGTCGTGGGTTTCCCGACTGGAAGGAGTACGTGTGAAGGAACTGACCAGCAAGTGGGATCAGGCCATGGCCCTGATGGACGACATCGAACGGTTCCGCAGCGAGAACTCCTGTGACCGACTGGTGATGGTGTGGTGTGGTTCTACCGAGGCGTATTCGGAGCCATCGGAAGTCCACGCATCGCTGGACGCCTTCGAGCAGGGACTCAAAGACAATGACGCCAACATTGCACCCAGTCAGATCTATGCCTACGCCGCGCTCCAAAGCAACGTGCCGTTCTGCAACGGTGCTCCCAACCTCAGCCTGGACTTCGCCGGCATGGTCGAGCTGGCCGAACTGCGAGGCGTTCCTATCTGCGGCAAGGACTTCAAGACCGGGCAGACATTGATGAAGACCCTCATCGCTCCGGGCCTCAAGACCCGCCAGCTCGGTCTGAACGGCTGGTTCAGTACCAACATCCTCGGCAACCGGGATGGTGAAGTGCTCGATGCTCCGGAGAACTTCAAGACCAAAGAGGTGTCCAAGCTGGGAGTCCTCGGATCGATCCTGGAACCCGAGGCCAACCCCGAGCTGTACGGCGACATCGAACACGAAGTGCGGATCAACTACTACAAGCCCCGTGGCGACAACAAAGAGGGCTGGGATGCGATCGACATCTTCGGATGGCTCGGCTACGAGATGCAGATCAAGGTCGACTTCTTGTGCCGTGACAGCATCCTCGCGGCCCCCTTGGTTCTCGACATGGCACTGTTCATGGACCTCGCCGCACGCAATGATCAGCGCGGAATCCAAGAATGGATGAGCTTCTACTTCAAGGCGCCCCAGTTCGAAGAGGATTCTGTGATCCAGCATGACCTGTTCGCCCAGGAGCGCATGTTGCACGACAAGTTGCGCGACTTCGCTACGTAGACCCAAAGAACTGCCGGGAAAGGTGCTTGTTTGGAGCTTGGTGGACTATCAGCGACTTCCTGCTTTGCCGGTCGTGGGACTGCGTGGCCGAACCCTTAGCGCGCCTCAAA
>JBLYYW010000506.1:0-7757 GCA_048550155.1 Acidimicrobiales bacterium
CAGATAGCTGGGCTCGACGCGGAGCTCGATTCGGGTGACGAGGCCAAGTGCACCCAAGGCCACGGTTGACCCGGCGAGCTCCGATTTTGACAGCCACTTGAGCTCGCCGTCAGAGGTCAACAGTTCCAAGCCGACCACGGCGGTGGCGATGTTCCCATTTCGGTCTCCCGACCCGTGCGTTCCGGTAGCGACCGCGCCGGCGATCGAGATCTGAGGAAGTGATCCGAGATTGTGAAGCGCAATCCCGGCCGGCTCCGCAAGTTCCGCAAATCGGCCGAAGGTCATCGCTGCATTCACGGTCACGCTGCGGCCCGCAGAGTCCACCTGGAAGACCTCGGGCATCTGATGGAGTTCGATCATCACCTCGGCGTCACTGATCGCATTGAAGGAGTGACGAGAACCCAACGGCCGTATTGTCTGACCTCGTTCGCCGGCCCGAAGCACAATCTCCCTGAGTTGATCGAATGACGCAGGTGCAGTCGGCTGGCGGGGGTATCGGTGGTTCGTGCCCCAGTTTCGAGTCATGACGATGATCGTACGACGCCTCCCAGCTCTGCACGGAGAGTACCGCCCAGTCGGCCACCGCGGCCGGCCTCGACAGGGCACACTGGTGAGATGCGTGATGTTGTCGGCGCCTGCCCACTTGATTGTCCTGACGGGTGCAGCTGGATCGTCACGGTCGATAAAGAGGGCCACGCCGTGAAGCTCCGCGGCAACCCAGACCATCCGTTCACCGACGGCGGCCTGTGCAAGAAGGTGAACCCGTGGCTCGACTTCGCAGCTGACGAGTCACGGATCCTGCATCCGCTCAAACGGATCGGCAACAAGGGTGAGGGCCGTTTCGAGCCGGTCAGCTGGGACGAAGCGCTGACCGACATCGCAGCACGGTTGATCGAGATACGGGATCGGGCCGGCGGACAGGCCATCTGGCCCTATACGGGTACCGGCAACGTCGGAGCGATTCAAGGTTCAGGCTTGCCTGCTGGGGCGCGGGTGATGGCCGCACTCGGGGCCTCGAATCACAAAGGAACGATCTGCTCGATCAGTGGCCATGTGGGTCTTCGGTACACCCAGGGCTTCGCCAACGGGATGGATCCTGAAGACGTCGTGAACGCAGGGACGGTTCTGCTGTGGGGAGCGAACACGCTGGTGACGAGCCAGCACTTCTGGCCGTTCGTTCAAAGGGCCCGAGACAACGGGGCTCATGTCGTTGCCGTAGATCCAGTGGGCACCAGAACGGCGCAACGAGCAGACGAACATGTCGCGCTCCTGCCCGGAACCGATGGAGCGCTGGCGCTGACCCTGTGCAACCTGGTTCGAGAGTTCGGCGGCACCGACGTCAGCTGGATTGAAGTACACGGCGAGCACTACGACGACTTCGACAAGCTCCTCGACTCCTGGACACCTGAACGTGGTGCCAAGGTGTGCGGCCTCGACGAACCACAGCTCCGCTGCCTCGCCGAACGCATCGTCGCCTCACCACCGCTGGCCATCAAACTGGGGCAGGGGATGCAGCGTCATGCCCATGGCGCCCAAGCCGCCCGCACCGTCAGCTGCCTTGCCGGGATCACCGGGGCCTTCGGGAAGCCAGGAGGTGGCTTGGTGTACAGCACAGGACCCGCCTACTCCTTCAACACCGCGAAGGCTCGAATGCCCGAGCTCGCCCCAGAACCGCGCCGGGAGCGGATCATGACCAGACTGGTCGACGAACTCGAGGATCCCGTCGATCCCGTGGAGGCGCTGATCATCACCGGTGCAAATCCGGTGGTTTCCAACCCAGACAGCAACGAGGTGAAACGCACCCTGAACAGGGACGAGCTCTTCACGGTCGTGATCGACGTGTACTCCACACCCACGACCGCCTATGCCGACTATGTGCTTCCGTCGACGCTCCAACACGAGCAGACCGAAATGAACGACAGCTTCACGCACTACTACTTGAACTGGAACGCTCCCGCGGTCGAGGCGCCGGCTGAGACGCTCCCCCACACCGAGATTCACCGCCGCCTCGCCTCCGCCCTCGCCGATCACGACGAACAATTCGCGGACCCTGCCTTCCAGGCCGACGAAGAAGACTATGCCCGCGCTCTTTTGGACACCGACGCGTTCCGCGCAGCCGGGATCACCGTTGATTCACTGAAGTCCACCGGCTTCGCTCGACTGCCCGAGCCGGCTCCGGTCGAACGGTTCTACTTCTGCCACCCACAAGCTGAAGCCGACGGCCTCGGCTACCTGCCGGACTGGCGAGGCGTGAAGGAAACGGTGACAGATTCGACCTACAACCTCATCGCCAACGGAAGCGACTGGCACATCAACACCGTCTTCTCCCAGACATCCAAGACCATGGCCCGGACCGAAGCCCCACCGGTGGTCGTATGCAGCGCGGACGCCAGGCGGGATGGGCTGACCGACGGTTCGAGCGTCTCAGTACGGAACGAACGTGGCTCGTTCGAGGCCACGGTTCGGATCGACGACACCGCAGCACGGCCCGGGGTTGCGGCCATCACAAAGGGCTGGGCCAGTCAACTGGTCAACGCCACCGTCCGCGAGGAGGATTCAGACGGCGGGAACGGTGCGGTCTACCACGACAACCGGGTGACCATTCATCAGGTTTGAGCGGTTGTCAGACGCCGCCGTACGGGTGGCTCGTCGTGAATTCCACGTCGTTGGCAACCCAACGTACAACCCCACCCCGGTCGAGCTGCCCGCTGTTCAGCAGGCCGAGCCAGTAGTTGAAACCGGCTTGGTCGGGCTGGCGGCCGAGCACGTTCTGATACAGGATCTGGAGGTATCCCTCGTTGTTCACCGATCCGTAGGTGTTCTGGAATTCCTGGCTGACCGCGAACTCGGCGCTGATGCGATCGATTGATACTCCGGCGGCGCTCAATCCAAGCCAGTAGTTCGCACCGCCGATTTCTGCCTCGCGATTGAAGAACGCCAGGTAGAGCCTGAGGATGTCTGCATCGGACTTGGTGAAGCTGTCTCGCATGACTAGGGCCTCGATCGAGTCCGCGGGCACAAATGCTGCCAGCGGTCCGTTCACCGGTACCTCCTCGCTGTTGTTGCAGCGGTAGTCGTTGTCGGTGAAGAAGCTCGACGGGATGTCCTGCTCGGCTGCGTTGTTCTGGGTCACGTAACCCTGGTCCGTCCCGATCCAAGAGACCGCCCAGGACGTATTCCCGATGCAGAAAACGCCGACGTAGGCGTAGTCAGCGTTCGCGGCCAGCATGATCCGACGGTGACCGTCGGACTCATTCCACTGTTTCACCAGGGTGTTGGTGCTTCCGCCAGAGCCGCTGTTGTAGCGAGCCGCCAGAATCTCGGCCTCGACGAAGCCCTGGCCACACGAGGCTGGGTAGTGCTCGAGATCAGCCTGTGCGGCGTTTTGGCTTGCGATGCAATTCAGGTATCCCTCGTACTGACCCCACTCTTGGGACCTCAGGGGACCGAGCCCATACTCGGCACGGGTTCGGTTGATCGTGTCCAACATCTCTGCCTCAGCGTCATAGGCCCTCTCGACCGAGCCTTGGAAGAAGCCACTCGCGGCGCTGGCCGGTGCCACCCCGGCAACACCGAGAATTATCAACATTGCGCATGCAGCTAGAAGCAGTCTGTTGGATGACGCCATGACTTCATCTTCGGCAGGTCAGCCGACCCCTCCATATAGGGCAAATTACCCAAGCACGGCGGCTCAACTGCCGTAGACCGCTGGCACGAAGGTCTGATCGCTCATCGGGGGGCGCACGTAGCCATCGTGGTGGGGGATGTCGGGAAGCACGATCTTGGGGTGTTTCACTTCCCGATATGGGATCTGGGTCAACAGGTGGCTGATGCAGTTCAGCCGAGCGATTTTTTTGACATCGGACTCCACCACCCACCACGGAGCTTGCTTGATGTCGGTTGCGGCGAACATCGCGTCCTTGGCCCGGCTGTACTCGGCCCATCGGCTCCGAGACTCGAGATCCATGGGTGAGAACTTCCATTGCTTGGTCGGGTCACTCAGTCGCCTCTTGAATCGGCGTTCCTGTTCAGCATCACTGACCGAGAACCAGTACTTGACGAGAATGATCCCGCTCCGTACCAGCATCCGCTCGAACTCTGGGCATGATCGCAGGAACTCTCGGTACTCCTCTTCGGTGCAGAAGCCCATGACCTTCTCCACGCCGGCGCGGTTGTACCAGCTTCGATCGAAGAGCACCATCTCTCCCGCCGCGGGCAGATGAGCTACATAGCGTTGGAAGTACCACTGGGTCTTCTCACGCTCGGTCGGTGCGGGAAGCGCCGCGATTCGAACGACCCGAGGGTTCAGGGGCTCGGTGATCCGTTTGATCGTGCCGCCTTTTCCGGCAGCATCTCGTCCCTCGAAGATAACAACGGCCTTGAGACCCTCCTGACGAACCCACTCGTGCATCTTCACCAGCTCGTGCTGCAGCCGTTTCAACTCCGATTCGTAGACCTTCTTGGCAATCTTGGGACGACTAGACATGAGCCCAGAGTGCCGTAGATGATGCCTCCGCTTCAAGCTGTCAGCCGCTGATTACTCCGACACGGGAGCAAACGCCAGTGCGCTGAGAGGCGGAATGTCGAGAACGAGGCTGTGCGGGCGCCCGTGCGCGCCGTGACCGTCGGCGGTGGCGGGGGCGACAAATTCCGAACCGGATCCGCCGTACGCGACGTCATCGCTGTTGGCAAGAAGCTCCCACTCGCCGTCGAGCGGGACGCCAAGTCGGTAGCCAAGCCTCGGTATGGGGGTGAGATTGAACACGCACAGGACCGGCCGATGTTCTCCCGCTGTACGAAGCCAGGCCAGGACACTGTTTTCGCCGTCGTCGAGAACAACCCACTCGAATCCGGAGGGGTCGACGTCACCCTCGTGGAGCGCCGGTTCCGCTGCATACAGTGCGTTCAGTGCGCTGACCCAGGCCATCGTGCCGGCATGATTGGCCGTTTCGAGCTGGCTCCAGGCCGTTGGATGGTCGTGATTCCACTCCGGTCCCTGACCGAATTCCTGACCCATGAACAGCAGCTTCTTGCCCGGGCTGAACCACTGATTTCCGTACAGCACACGTAGGTTTGCGAACTGCTGCCACTCGTCTCCGGCCATCTTTGCCAGCAACGAACCCTTTCCGTGCGTCACTTCATCGTGAGACAGTCCCAAAACGTAGTTCTCGCTGAAGGCATAGACCGATCGGAACGTGATCTCGTTGTGGTGAAAGCGCCGATGGATTGGGTCTCGCTCCAGATACTGCAGCGTGTCGTGCATCCAGCCCATATCCCACTTGTAGTGAAACCCGAGGCCGCCCTCTGAGACTGGGCGGGTTACCCCGGGGAAGGCCGTGCTCTCCTCGGCGATCGTCAGTGCGTCAGGGAATCGTTCACCGACGGTCTGGTTGAGGTGCTGCAGAAAGGTGATGGCTTCCAGATTCTCGCGGCCACCGTGAATATTGGGGACCCATTCGCCGTCGCTTCGCGAGTAGTCGCGGTACAACATCGAAGCCACGGCATCTACCCGTATGCCATCGATGTGATATCGATCGAGCCACATGTGTGCACTCGAAGTGAGGAATGAGCGAACCTCGTGTCGCCCATAGTTGAAGACGTAACTCTTCCAGTCTGGATGCCAGCCTTCCATCGGGTTTTCGTGCTCGTAGAGCGCAGACCCGTCGAAACGTCCTAGCGCGAAGTCATCGGAGGGGAAGTGGCTCGGTACCCAGTCAAGGATGACTCCGATCCCGCGCTGATGGAGCGCATCGACGAATCCCATGAACTCGGTTGGCAACCCGTATCGGGCGGTAGGGGCATAGAAGCCGGTGGTCTGGTAGCCCCAACTCCCGTAGAACGGATGCTCCATTACCGGCATTAGTTCCACGTGGGTGAAGCCAGTTGCGTCGAGATGATCCGCAAGCGGCTCAGCCAACTCGGTCCAACCAAGACTCCGGTAGGCCTCGGCATGGCGCCAAGAGCCGACGTGCATCTCGTAGATCGAGATGGCGGTGTCGTGGGCCTGAGCTTCAGGCCGGGCTTCGAGCCAGGCCGAATCGTTCCATTCGTAGGTCAGGTCGGTGACGACCGACGCCGTGTGGGGCGGGAGCTCGGCTGCAAAGCCCAGCGGGTCGGCTCGTTCCACGGTGTGGCCCGCGGTCGTAGTGAGTTGAAACTTGTAACGGTCTCCGACCTTGGCATCGGGAACCACACCGGCCCAGATGCCACTTGATCCGTTGGGTTCCAGCTGTTGCGCCGGGCCCCATTGGTTGAAATCGCCGATCACCGCGACCGACGACGCGTTTGGAGCCCAGACCGCGAAACGTCGCCCGGGGTCGGTCCAACCAGTGAGCGGCTGACATCCCAGCATCTCGTAGAGGCGGGTATGGGATCCTTCGTTGAACATCCATTGGTCCGATTCCGGAATGAGGCTCACGCAACTGAGGGTATGCGGTGAGCCGACGATCTGTGGTGTCGAACCGAACTCAAGCGGGACCGAATCGCGACCGAAGTTCAGGTATGGCCCTGCTTCTCCGCCTCGCCCGTCGTCCGATCGCGCTTCTGGCGTGCGCTGGGCTCATCGTGTCCGCGTGCAATGGCGGTACCACCGTCAGCAGCGAACCCGACGAGCTCGGCTTTGCCGGCGACGAAACAACAACATCAACCGAGGTGACGACGACCGTCGAGCCGGCAATGTCGGACTCCGAACCTGTCGAAGACGAGCTGCTTCCCGTTGAAGACGAGCAAGCACCTGCCAATGACGAGCAACCACCTGCCGACAACGAGCAACCACCTGCTGACGACACACAGGTACCCGCCGACGATGAACAACCACCGGTTGATCTTGAGCAGCTCCCGGTGGACGACGTCGTTGAGGACCTGAACACAAACGGTCTGACCGACAGCGAGGTCGAACTCATCGCCGGCCTGCTCGAGACAGAACTGGGTCGCCAGTTGTTCATCGAGGGAATGATGGAAGACAGCAACCTGACAATCGAGCAGGCGACCTGCTTCGTCGACGCTGCAGATGTCACAACCCTGCTCAGCTTCGGTCAAGGCACGCAGTCAGAAAACGCAGCACTCGTCGATCTGTTCTCGACGCTGTCGGAATGCAACATCGACATCAACGATTTCGAGGGCTGAGAAGTAGAAATCAAGACTTGGTGGAGGTCTGACTTCGCCTTGATCAAACCTTGACACCGGTTGGGGGATTCTTCGATGACCAGGAGCCGCACACCGCGGATCCTCCCATCAAGGAGAACCCCCACTATGAGATTCAAGACCCCAGCAGTTGCGGTAGCCGGATTCCTCGCCGGCGCCCTCACAATCCCGAGTGTGGTGGGCGCGCAGTCCGATGAAACCCCTCCGGTCCAGGAGCCGCCCGAGATCTCCATCGACGTGACCCCGATGACCGGGACCTGGGCGGTGGGTGAAGTCGAACCCGGCGACGTTGATGCTCCGTGGTTCGGTACCGATGGCATCGAGCTACCCAAGGAAGTGATCGAGCAGCTCAACCAAGAGACCGACAAGATCATCGAAGCCCTCAGAGCCGCCGGTCTCAATGTTGGAGTGACAACCGACGAGTCGGGGCTGAAAACCTTCGAGCTGGCCGACGACCTCTCCGAAGCGGAAGCTGCCATGGCCGACGAGGCAATCGAAGGTGTTCTCCGCCATCTGCACGGCGACGGCCTCATCTTCGGATTCGGCGAACTCGACCTGAGTGAGCTGGGTGCTGACTGGGAGCAGTTCGAACCCACGGCAGAGGAACTGGCCGA
>JBLYYW010000507.1:0-2546 GCA_048550155.1 Acidimicrobiales bacterium
GACAGGCGACCGGGTCGGAAGCCTCTTCATGAACCCGGGGGGACCGGGGTTTGGGGCCGAGGACATGATCAAAGGTCTGAGCCAGTTCGGTCCTCCCCCACTGACCGAAAGCTTCGACCTCGTTGGTATTGACCCTCGTGGAACCGGCAAGAGTCGCGCCATCGACTGCAACAGCGATTGGCTCGACGACACGCTGGTCCAGCTCACACCCGACGATGGATTCGCCGATGACGTCGACCTGTACGTCGAGGACTTCAAAGAAATGGCGGCTGAGTGCAACGCTGAATACGGAGTGGACTACCTCGCGTCGATTACCACCGAGAACGCCGCACGAGATATCGAGACTGTACGAATCGCCCTTGGCGACGAGCCGTTGAACTTCGTCGGCTACTCCTATGGCACCGCTATCGGATCGGTCTACGCCACGTTGTTCCCCGATGCGATCCGATCGATGGTGCTTGACGGCGCCGTGCCCACAAACCCCGAGGTGGGCGACCTCGACACCTTTGGTGCGAACGTCGAGGCGGCTCTCGTTCACCTCGACGAATCGTGCAACCGCTGGTCCGCATGCCCCGTTGGCGACGTCGGACTACTGAAGGCGATCGAGATTGTGCGTAACCAGCTCGAGGAGAACGGCTCGATCGGTCCGCTACAACCACATGAGTTCGAGGCAGCTGTTGGGACGATGGTAGACGCGCCGATCCTGTACCAGCCCGTGACCGAGGGGCTAGCACTTGCGTTGGATGGCAACGGCGATTTCCTCAGCGGGTTCGGGAAGGACTTCCTCACCCCGACACCAACAGGAGGCTTCGTTGAGCACGCCGGCACCTTCCCAGCGATCATCTGTGCCGATGGCTGGAACATCAGGGCCGGAACGGTCCCAGAGCTACTCGACCAGGCTGAACGAACGGCCGCAGCGAACCCGAACGTCGGATCTGATGTTGAGATCCCATGTGATCTCTGGCCGGTAACGGGTGAAGGAATTCCTGCAGTGAACTACACCGGTGCCGCCCAGATCTTGGTGATCGGAAGCACACACGACCCAATCACGCCGCTCTCAGCGAGCGAGCAACTGACCAGCGACCTTGGGGCAAATGCGACGCTGCTCGAATGGGGCGGCTCGTCACACACCGTGGCGTTCAACCCCATGATCGAGAACCGCTGCATCAACGATCATGTCCTGGCCTACCTCATCGACGGAGACGTACCGGCGACCACGTTCTGCCCGATGCGGGGACTGGTCGGGATCGGCTGGGAGGACCCCGAGCCAGTCGTCATCAGCCGGGTCACTCCCGGAAGCCCGGCCGAAGATGCGGGTCTGCGACCTGGCGATCTCATCGTGAGTATCGATGGGTTACCTATCCTCACAGAGTCAGACGTCGTCGACGGCGCACCGGGCGACGTTGTTGAGTTCGTCGTCGAACGCGACGGAACCGAGATCGAGCTTGCTGTGACTCGGGGCTTCCCGGTGTGGGAGCTGTGGCGAGAAGCTGACTAAGACGTAGAGGACTGTGAACAACTCGGCTCCCGCCAGCCCTCGCTGGCGGGAGTCATCCCGATCCAACCCGCTGATGGCAAGCAAAATCGGGGAGTTGGTGCTGTTATGTAGCTGTAATGCGGTTCCGCCACGTTGGCATCACCGAGTTGCTGGCCACGTATCGAACGTGCCAGCACGCAACAAGGGAGACGCTAGATGACAATTCAGTCCGACCGAACAAGGCGGTGGCGAGTTCGAAGAATCGCTGTGACCATCCTGGCCTTCGGGCTGATTGCAGCGGCGTGCGGATCTGATAACGACTCGTCGACGCCAACAAGCCAGATTGCGGCTGAAACGACGCTTTTCGCAAACGCTGACACCGCGTCGGCCGAAGTGGCGTCCACCGGTGGTGATCAGGGCTTCGCCGAGCCAGCCGAAGCGTTCGACCGGCTGGTCGATCTCGAAGGCCCATGCCCTTCGGGTTTCGTATCCATCGATGGCTTGTACGAATTTGCGAACGTCGATGGCGAGCTTCGCCGTTTGGATCTACTCACAAAGGAAATCACGAGCCACGGCCCAGAACCTCTCGAGTGTGCGATGTGGTTTGGTGACGAAGAGCGCGATCAACGAGTTGCCTTGCCTCTCGTCGCAGACCGCGCGTGGTTCGGCACCTTCGACGGCCCGTTCGAGACCGAGGTTGTCTTCGACTCCCCAGCCATCTTGCTCAGCCGCACCTTCGCCGCCAACCGGTTGCTGTTTTTCGAGTTCGAGAACAACAGGTTGATCCTGCGTGACGCCACGACCGGCAAAGCTGTCGGCGAACCAATCACCGGCGGATTCGCGGGGGGTCGAGACTTCAGCTCAAATGCGGTGAACGCTAAGGAAACGCTGTTGGCCATTGGTGGAGCGAACCCTGGCGGTGCAGGCGGAGATGGTCTGATCTTCGTACTCGACCCAGCCAGCGGTGAAGAACTCTTCCAAGTGGATGTACTGTCTCCCGTCACCACGCTTGTGTTCGATGACGACACCCAAGAACTAATTGTCGGGTCATTCACGGGCGAGCTCTACA
>JBLYYW010000508.1:0-4037 GCA_048550155.1 Acidimicrobiales bacterium
CGGGTTGGGCCCAAAGACGGTCGTCATGCTGCGGGATCAGCTCAACGTTGCTTCCGTCGATCAACTGCGGGACGCCATAGCCAACGAATCGCTGGCCGGCCTGCCCGGTCTCGGGCCCAAATCGCAGGAGAAGATTGCGGTCGCAATCGAGCGCATCGGGTTGCACGGCAAGGATCGGCGAACCCCGATTGCTGATGCTCTCCCGATTGCAGAGGATCTGGTTAATGCCCTCCTCGACTTACCCACCGTTACCAAAGCGCAGTACTGCGGCTCACTCCGGCGGTTCCGCGAGACTATCGCCGATATCGACATCGTGGTTGCCACTAACGCTCCGGCCGATGTGATGGAGGCGTTCATCGCCATGCCACTCGTCGACAGCATCATCGGCCATGGCGAGACGAAGACATCCGTCCTCACCGCGGCGGGGCTGCAGATCGATCTGCGTGCCGTCAAGGCCAATCAGTTCGGTGCCGCCGTTCTCTACTTCACCGGATCAAAGCAGCACAACATCGAGCTGCGGCAGCGCTCCATCGACCAAGGCCTGCTGCTGAACGAGTACGGCCTCGAAGACACCGAGTCCGGCAAGATCGTATCTTCTCGAACCGAACCAGCCATCTACAAAGCACTCGGGCTGCGATACATCCCGCCCGAGATGCGGGAAGGGCTCGGGGAAATCGCCGCCGCCGATACCGGTCCCATGCCAAAACTGGTCGAGGTCGACGACATTCGCGGCGACCTCCACGTTCACTCGACCTGGTCGGGCGACGGCCGGAGCACGCTCGACGACATGGTCGCTGCGGCGGCAGCCCGCGGCCTGGAGTACATCGCCATGACCGAACATGCCGAAGACCTCCGCATCAACGGCCTGTCCCGAGACGAGGTCATGGAGGAGCGCAAAGAACTCGATCGACTCCGCACCGAGCACCCAGAACTCACCATCTTGCACGGCTCGGAGCTCAACATCGGAGCCGATGGCACCGTTGACTACGACCCCGACTTCTTGGAGAACTTCGACTGGTGTGTGGCCTCGGTGCACACTCATTTCGACTTATCGGAGTCGGAGCAAACCCAACGTTTGCTCACCGCAATGGAGAACCCGGCCGTCAGCGCCATTGGCCACCTCACCGGTCGTCGCATCGGCCATCGCCCCGGGATCAGCCTCAACGCCCAAGCTGTTTTCGAAGCAGCGATCGAAACAGGCACCGCGCTGGAGATCAACGGACACCTGCACCGGCTCGACGTGCCCTCCGAGCTTTTGGTGACGGCGCGAGAGTCCACAGGACTGCGGTTCGTGATTTCGACCGACAGTCACCACACCACCGAGTTCGGCAATCTGCGCTGGGGTGTGAGCAATGCCAGACGAGGCTGGGTCGAACGAGGTTCTGTCGTTAACACGCTCCCTCTTGCCGATTTTCTCGGGTTCGTGGCCGCAAAACGCAAATAGCCCTCGCACGAGTTCACATTTTGGTAATGCCGTTTTCGGGTCCGACCTGCCGATAGCCACTTATTGTGACCAACATGTCGAACACCACCATTTCTGAGAACCAAGCTGGGATTGCCGGCGCCGTGTCCGCCGGGCTTGCGCTTGGCCTTACCGAACTCATTGCCGGGATCACCTCCCTGGTGCCGTCGGCGATTGCCTCAGTAGGCAGCGTGATCATCGATATCTCGCCACGGTTCGTCAAAGAGTTTGCAATCAACGTATTCGGCACCGCCGACAAGGGAGCGCTAGCAATCGGCACCGCCATTGTTGGCGTGCTCATCGGCTGGTTGGTGGGACGGGCCGCCCGAACCCGGCCCTGGGTCCCGTGGGTTGCCTTCGGCATCTTTGCGCTCGTCGGCATCGCTGCCTCACTCGACGCTGTGGACATCTCGGTGCCGCTCACGATCCTGGCGATCCTCGGCTCCGCCCTTGCCGGCGTCTTCACGTTGCGTGCGATGACCACCGTCGTCGAGACGCCAACCGATGGGCTGGCCTCCAATCCACAGCGACGACGGTTCCTAGCTCAGGCTGCAGGAGTCGGCACAGTTGCCGCAGTGGCCGGTCTCGGTGGCCGGCAGTTGATCATTGCCCGTTCCGAAGAAGTGCGACAGTCCGTTGCGCTGCCCGTCGCCGATCTCACCGTTCCCGTTCCGCCCCCAGAAGCCCAGTTCCTCAACGTCCCCGACCTGACGCCAATCGTGGTGCCCAACGACGAGTTCTATCGGATCGATACGGCTCTGGTGGTGCCCCGCCCCGACCCGGAGACCTGGCGTCTCAAGATCACGGGAATGGTCGACAACGAGGTTGAGTTCTCGCTGGACGATCTGATGAAGCTGCCGCTGTACGAGCAGTACGTGACAATCGCGTGCGTCTCCAACGAGGTCGGCGGTGACCTGATCGGAAACGCCAAGTGGACCGGCGTTCGCCTGGTCGATCTCCTCGAACAGGCCGGCGTACAGGATTCGGCAGAGCAACTGCTGAGCCGTTCCGTTGACGGCTGGACCTCGGGCTTCCCCGTCGAGCTCGCGTTCGACGGTCGTGACCCGCTGCTCGCCATCGGCATGAACGGTGTTCCCCTACCCCCCAGCCATGGTTTCCCGGCGCGACTCATCGTCCCCGGTCTCTACGGCTATGTATCTGCAACCAAGTGGATCGAGGAAATCGAACTCACCACTTGGGAGGGCGTCGATGGCTACTGGATCCCGCGCGGCTGGTCCAAGGAAGCGCCGATAAAGACCCACTCCCGGATCGACCACCCCCGCAGGCGCGAGACAGTTACCGAGGACCCGGTTGTCATCGCAGGCGTGGCCTGGGCCCCAACTCGCGGCATCGATCGCGTCGAAGTCCAGGTCGACGACGGAGCGTGGGTTGAATGTGAATTGACCTCACCGCTCTCCGACAGGGCCTGGGTGCAATGGAAGGTCGAGCTGCCACTGGGTTCTGGGGATCATCTTGCCAGGGTGCGCGCCACCGACGGGACCGGCACCACTCAAACTGCAGCAAAACAACGCTCCGCCCCCGACGGCGCGACGGGCTACCACGAGATCGAGTTCAAGGTCGGCTAGGGGAACAGGACGAGCGTCCCTTCGGATCCAGCTTCCACCGCTTCCCTTTCCCACAACATGGGCAGATAGGCACCACTCGCCCACAGTTCGACCATGTCCTGGTAGTGCGAGCTGTAAGCATGGCCTGATTGGCCGGTGGTGTGAATGGCCACTGAGTTACCGAGATCACCCATGTCGATGATCATCCGCATCGACGGCACCCACGTCACCTCGTATCCCTCATCGGCGTAGTAGCCGACGGCGTTGACCAGATCGGTGCCACCGCCAACGGGATAGGGACCACGGTTGAATCGACCCTCGATCAAGCCGACTCCCGACTCCCCGAGTGTTTCGTTGCGGAAGACCGCTCCGTGCAGCGCTCCCCACTCCCAATCGTCAGGTGAGCCTCCCAACAGGCCCTCGACCTCATCCACAGCAGCCACAAATGCGGCCTTCAGGATGGCGTCGCGCGTCTCGACCTCTGCGGTTGTTCGGTCATCCCAAAAACGCAGATCGGGGAACGCAAGAATCCCCTCCACCGCCAGCGACCACCGCGACCCACCCGCCGGCCACAGATCCTCGAGCAGATCGTCATGGAACGTCAAGCGGAGCAGGTTGCTCCACACCGCCTCGAAGACGGCCGCACCCGCCGAGTCGGCATCGTTGGAGAGGTCCCACTCCGCCAGCAGCTCCTGAGCGCGCACCACCGCCTCATCTTCCCCGTCGAGACTCACGTCGAGAAGCCACGGCACCAGCCGGGCGGCGTGCCGGTTGTAGTTGTCGAACTGCATCACGGCAACGTCATCCATGTCGATAACCGAGTCAGCCTCGATCATCTCGACTATCCGGAACGCCCGATCGCCATAGTTCCAGTCCGTGGTGATGAGATGGGGGTAGCTGTCATCAACAACGGGGTTGTTGGCGGTTGCGATGTAGCCCTCCGGCGGGTTCAGCACCGACGGGAGCTCAGCAAAGGGGATGTACCCGGCCCATTCGTATTCATCGGTCCA
>JBLYYW010000509.1:0-4708 GCA_048550155.1 Acidimicrobiales bacterium
GGTTACATCTTCACCGAAACAACGGGCTCGTTGAGCGGCACGGTCTACAACGACCAGGACGCCAGCGGGAACCTCAGCCCCGGTGATCCGGGCATCGGTGGGGTCGAACTGACACTCACCGGCAACGACTCGAACGGTCCGGTGTCGTCGACAACCACGACAGCGCCCGACGGAACGTACTCATTCGCCGGCCTTCTGCCGGGAACCTACGACATCACCGAGACCCAGCCCGGCGCCTACGCCGACGCCTCCGACACCGTGGGATCACTCGGTGGCGACGGGTCCACCAACGACGTTCTGGCGTCGATCCCGGTCCAGGCGGGCGAGAACGGAACCAACTACAACTTCGGTGAGTCGGGTATCGAGATCTCGGGTCGCGTCTACCTGGATCGCAACTCCAACGGCATCGAAGACGGGGTCGATTCGCCTCTGGGTGGAGTCGTCATCGTACTTCTCGACGACGGTGGCAACCAGGTCGCTGCGGCTTCAACCGCCGCCGACGGCAGCTACCAATTCACCGAGCTCAGCGTCGGTGACTACACCGTGCAACAGGTACAACCGACCGAGTGGGGCAGCTCCACCCCCAATGAGATCAGCTTCACGCTCACCGGAACCGGCCGCTCCGGGCTGGACTTCGGCGAGACCCCGGGATCCGTTCGCGGGACTGTGTTCGCCGACGATGAGAATGATGGCCTCAGCTCGGGTGACTTCGCGGTCGAGAACGTCGAGGTTCGCCTCGTCGACAGCTCCGGTGTTTCCGTTGCCACAGCTCTGACCGCCAGCGATGGCACCTACGGCTTCGACGGTCTTCCGGCCCTGGACTACACGGTCGTCGTCTCGCCGCCGGCCAACTCGACCTTCAGCCCGGCCGACGTCGGTTCCGATGACACCCTTGATTCCGACGTTGACCGGAACAACGGCACCGTGGTTGTGAACCTCGGGCCGGGCGAGACCCGCTTGAATCTGGACGCCGGTATCACACCGGTTGTCTACGACGTCGCTGTTGACGTCACCGTCCCGTCCGGCAACTACCGACCAAACGACCAGATCCCATTCACGATCACAGCCAGCAACAACAGCAACGTCGATCTCGCAGGAGGTGTCATCGTGACGATCCCGCTCCCGGCTGGCTCCAACCTGATCTCCGCCGTTGGCAGCGGCTGGACCATACGTCAGTCCGGCACCGTTCTCACCGCCGAGTTCGACGGTGACTTGGCACTTGGTCAGGCAGCACCACCGGTGACGGTAACGCTGGCCCGTCCCACCCCGGGCACGGTTCTGCTACCCGCGACGATCGCCATCGCCGATTCGGGGTTCGCTGACATGGTTGAGCCGAACAACGCGTCCGACGCGATCGTTACGGTGAATGCACCACCGACGATCCCTGTCCCGTCGCTGCCGGTCACCGGAGTAACCACCGCTCTGCTGTTGGCGGTGGGTGGATTCTTCGTCTTCAGTGGTCGCAGCCTACTGTTCTTCGCCGACCGCAAACGAGAAGACGACGAGGACGACGAAGGCGGCACCGACGGCGAGGACGGCGAGACCTCCTAGGTCAGCTACTCGCTGGGTTCCTCTTCTTCACCGTCAGTAGTGTCCACCGGTTCGGCGTCGGCGTCGCTCTGGTTCTCACCGTCACCGACGACGCTGTCGATGAGGGCGCCGGTAGCGAGGTTTTGCCAGAGGGTGAGCGTGATGGTTTCGTCGAGCTGGCCGGCCGACCGAGCAACGATGTTGTTGTCACCGTCAAGGTAGATGCCGTAGGGAAAGCTGATACCGCCGTAGGCGTTGAACGCGCGGCTGAGCTCGTCATCGCGGATGACCGGTGAGGTCCAGCCCTCGCGATTGAGCCAGGTTTCGGGCGGATAGTTCCGGTTCGGCGCCTCTACGACCGATGTAGACACCGCGATTACCTCAATGTTGTCCGGCTTCTGGCCCGAATCGACCAGGCCCTGGAGAACCGGTACCTCCTCCTGACAGAACGGGCAGTGGTGAGCGAGGAAGTACACCGCCTTGGGTGTGCCGTCGGGTTCGATGCGAACCTCGGTGCCATCGAAGTTCGTGCCCACGAGCGTTGGCGCGGTTTGACCTACCGCAGCATCGGTGGTGGCGTTGGTGACAGCGACCTGCTGGTCACGCGGGAACTCGATCACGGCCGGCCCCTCGATTGTGACCTCGGCTGTCTGGGGGGCATCGGAGATATCGCTGTCACGGTTGGCGGCCAGGAAGGCGATGCCACCGAGCCCGATGACCACGAGCGCCAAAATGGCGATCGTGAACCCGCGGTTCGAGCTGTCGTTGGCCGTGATCGTGGGGCTCGTCGTCGCCTTCTTTCGATTCACGTCCGTGTTGAAACCTTGTCGGTTCTTTGGTTTGTCGTCGGGTGCCATCAGGCAGCCTTTCGTGTGTTGAGCAGGACCATGGCCATAACACCGGCGAAACCGACTGCAGCCATGGTTGGGATGGTAATGAAGCCGAAGGTTTCCACCCACGGCAGACCACAAGGGTTCAACGGGTCACAAAACCCTCCCTCGTGGCCGGCGAGCGGATCGTACACAAACTGTTCGTAACGGTGGTACACGGCCACGCCGAGGCCCGCCGTCGACAGGATGAATGCGATCCACTTCAAAGCGGTGTTCTTGGTGAACACCGCCGCGATCAGGAGTACTGCAGCTGGGTACATGAAGAACCGCTGGATCCAGCACAACCGGCAGGGATCGAAGTTGGCGATCTCGGACATGTACAGCGAACCCAGCGTGGAGGTGGTCGCGATCGCAGCCGCGATCTCCAACGACAATGGCTTCAGAGACCGAATGACTCCGAGATCCGCTGTGGTCAACGCATCGATCGCCAGTGCGATCAGCCCGGCCACGACCAACAGGCTGAGGAGCGCGAAAAAGAGCGACACGGCTTCGACGTTCATGCGCCGACCATTGTGCACCACGAGCAGGCGAAACGGAGGGCACCTGCGCAACGAGTCACGAGTCTGCAAGAAGGGCATCCCGGCACGGCGAGCCCTCCCGCTGTCGGTCTGGGCTCCAATCAAAGCCAGCCCGCAGTTCGAAGTTGAAGTCCGAGGCCAACTACCCTTTGCCTTCGTGGTTGATTCTCCCCTCCAGGCCAAGCTCGCCGACCTCGCTGAAAAGAAGTCCAAAGCTCTCAAAGGCGGACCCGATCGGGCTATTCAGCGTCAATACGACAAGGGAAAGATGCTGGCCCGGGAGCGGATCGACTACCTGCTCGACGACGGTTCGTTCCACGAACTCGATCTCCTGGCCCGCAGCAAGAACCCCAACTCGAAAGAACGGCCCTACACCGATGGCGTCATCACCGGCTGGGGCACGATCGACGGACGCAAAGTGTTCGTCTCCAGCCAGGACTTCACCATCATGGGAGGATCACTGGGCGAAACCTTCGCAGCCAAGATGCACAAACTCATGGATCTGGCCCTCAGCGTTGGTGCGCCGGTGATCGGTCTGAACGACGGCGCCGGCGCCCGAATTCCCGAAGGGGTGGTCAGCCTCGATGGTTACGGCGGCATCTTCTATCGCAATGTGCAGGCCTCAGGGGTAGTTCCACAGATCAGCGTGATCATGGGACCGTGCGCCGGCGGCGCTGTGTACAGCCCGGCAATGACCGACTTCATCTTCATGGTTCGCGAAACCAGCCACATGTTCATCACCGGACCTGACGTGGTAAAGACAGTCACCGGTGAAGAAGTGACCCTCGAAGAACTCGGCGGTGCGGGCAGCCACAGCACCAAGAGCGGGGTCGCCACCTTCACCGCCGCAGACGAAAAGGCCGTCTTGGACGACGTACGCTACGTCCTCAGCTTCCTGCCCAGCAACAACCTCGAACCGGCCCCTTACGAACCGGCCGCCGACGACCGCCACCGGGAGTGCGAGGAGCTGGACTCCATACTTCCCGAGACTTCGAATCACCCCTACGACATGAAAGGTGTCATCCGGTCGGTACTCGACGATGCAGACTTCTGCGAATACCACGCCTCGTGGGCGCCCAGCATCGTGTGTGGATTCGGCCGGCTCGACGGCCATGCGGTCGGCGTCGTCGCCAACCAACCAATGGTGCTGGCCGGGGTGCTCGACATCGAATCGTCCTCCAAAGCGGCCAGATTCGTTCGAACCTGTGACGCGTTCAACATTCCACTCGTCACCTTTGTAGATGTGCCCGGGTTCCTGCCCGGCGTCGATCAGGAATATGGCGGCATCATCCGTCACGGTGCAAAGCTGCTGTACGCCTACTGCGAAGCCACCGTCCCTCGCATTCAGGTGATCACCCGAAAGGCCTACGGCGGGGCCTACGTGGTGATGGACAGCAAAGGGATCGGGTCAGACCTCAGCTACGCCTGGCCTTCCGCTGAACTGGCCGTCATGGGACCCGAAGGGGCGACCGACATCGTCTACCGGCGAGAAATTCAGTCGGCTGCCGATCCCGTGACCCGGCGAGCCGAGCTGATCGCCCAGTACAAGTCCGAGTATGCCAACCCCTGGATCGCCGCCGAACGCGGCTACGTCGACGACGTGATCGCCCCCCGGGACACACGCCGAAAGCTCATCGCCGGTTTCGAGATGCTTCGAACCAAGAAGGAAGAGCTCCCAGCCCGCAAACACGGAAACGTGCCGCTTTGATATTGCCTTCGCTCGCCTTCGCTCGTTCCTCGCTTCGGGTCGCTCCGGACTCGCTCCGCTCA
>JBLYYW010000510.1:0-10002 GCA_048550155.1 Acidimicrobiales bacterium
CGGCGGTGTCGCCCGAGTTGCGCAGGTCGATCTGCTCGACCGGTAGGCCCCGCGCCGCAGCGACTCGCAACATGCCGCGCAGCGGTCGGCATCCGCACGCATCGCGGACGCTGATGGCGTCGGCGTCGGCGGCCATGATCGCTGTCGCAGTGCGGGCGTCTAGCCGGACCGCTTCGTTGTACTGGTGGTAGTGGGAAAGGTCGGTGCTGATCACAATCAGCGTCTCGGGTCCGCCCCACGCCGCATCGAGGAGGGTGGCAACTTCTTCGCTGCTGGCGTCACCGACCGACAACGGCAACAGTGTGAAGCCGTCGAGCACGGTCTGGAGGAAGGGAAGCTCCACTTCGAGGCTGTGCTCGGAGCGGTGCGGTTCGTCGTCGATGACGACGCCGGGGAGGGCCAGGACGACGGAGCGGAGTTCGGCATCGATCGTGATCGTGCCCAGGGGAGTGTCGAACGAGTCCACGGAGGGGACGGCCATCCCGCGCACGTAGACACGGTGGCTCGGTCCGAGGAGGACAACCCGTTCAATCTGCGTGCGGGCTGATGCGATCCGGCGAAAGGCGCTGGCCGCGACCGCGCCGGAGTAGATGTAGCCGGCATGGGGGACTACCAGTGCCTTTGGTGCGGTGGATTCCGGCGCCAGGGGAGCAGCGTGGGCAAAGGCGGTCTCGATCGAGCGGCGGAGATCTTCGGGATCGGACGGATAGAACACTCCGGCCACGGCGGGAGGACGGCTGCTCACAGAGGACCCGCCCTTTGGCCACCGGCACCGCGCCCCATTCTCACCGGCTGACGTCGGGCGCCCCATTCGCCGGCCGGGCCGTCGAACACGCCTGATATCTCGGCGCCGCACGATTCACAGTGGCCGGTGTCGTCGAGCCCGTAGTGGCCGAGCACGTACCAGTCGCGGTCGATCACCTTGGCACCACAGGCATGGCAGAACGAGCTGCCGCCATCACGGTCGTGGACGTTGCCGGTGTACGCATACCGCACGCCGTTTTCGATCGCTATGTTCCGGGCCCGGGTGAGCGTCGCCGGTGGGGTCGGTGGCACGTCGAGCATCTTGTAGTCGGGGTGGAATGCGGTGAAGTGCATCGGCACGTCGGGGCCGACGTGTTCGACCACCCACTGGGTCATGCGGTGCAGTTCTGCGTCGCTGTCGTTGTGGCCGGGGATCAGCAGTGTGGTCAGTTCGATCCAAGCATCGGTTTCGCTGTGCAGGTACTCGATCGACTCCAGAACGGTGTTCAGGTCGGCCATGGCGGTGTGCCTGTAGAACTCTTCGGTGAACGCCTTGAGGTCGACGTTGGCGGCGTCGAGATGCCGGTAGAAGTCCCGTCGGGGATCGGGGTTGATGTAGCCGGCGGTGACGGCGACGGTGCGGACGTCCAGCTCGTGACATGCCTGGGCCACGTCGATGGCGTACTCGAGGAAGATCGTCGGGTCGTTGTACGTGAAGGCCACGCTTCGACAACCGAGGTCGCGTGCAGTTTGTGCGATGGCAGCGGGCGAGGCGTCGTCGGCGAGGGTGTCGATTTCCTTCGACTTCGAGATGTCCCAGTTCTGGCAGAAACGGCATGCGAGGTTGCAGCCGGCGGTGCCGAACGAAAAAACCGCCGATCCGGGGAGGAAGTGGTTCAACGGCTTCTTCTCGATCGGGTCGACACAGAAGCCGCTGGAACGACCGTAGGTGGTCAGCACAACACCATCGACCCCGTCGATCGTGTCTCGGGCCCGGACGAAACACACGCCGCGCTGGCCATCGCGAAGCTTGCACTCTCTCGGACACACGTCGCACTGAATCCGGCCGTCGGAGAGTTCATGCCAGTAGGCGGTCGGAATAGTGAACCGGTCCATGCCGCATCACCTCCGGAGGCGTTTCGTGCCGGTGTCGATCTTCCGCCTTCCACGCTACTGCTCACCGGAAATCGTTCGCAGTGCCGAATGGCCCTGGTCCAGGCGAAGAACTTGGGGTCGAAATATTCGCCCTGGCGATGGAACTGACCGGATCGGTCAGGTCGATTCTTCGGGTGTTCGAGCTGCAAGACTGTGCCCATGTCGAACCGTCCAACCGTTGCCTTCGCCGCCGACGACACCAACGAGACGACCGACGCTGTGGTCGACCACTTGGCAGGTGCGACCGAGCTGTCTCAGGTCGAAGGTGGCGATTGGGTCGATATGTCGGTGGCGGTCGCCGACATGGTTGCGTCGGGAGAAGTCGACTACGGCGTCTTGATGTGTTGGACCGGCACCGGCACCGCTATCGCGGCAAACAAGGTGGCGGGCGTGAGGGCTGCTCAGGCCAGTGATCCGTGGATCGCGGAGAATGCACGGCGCTGGAACGACGCCAACGTGCTCACACTGAGCCTGAAGCAAATGAGCCCGTCCGATGCGGTGGCGTGTGTCGAAGCGTTTCTTGCGGTTGACAGTCCCGACGCCGATGAGCAGGGGCCGATCGACAAGCTCAAAGCCCTGTAGCGGCGACGCCGGACTGAACCCCGAAGCGAGACTCGTCAGCTCACCAGGGCTTCTCGTACGAGCGAGGGTGCCGGGTTGGTGTGCGGTTTGCCGTCGATCATCACCGTCGGCACCGTTTCGTTGCCCTCGTTCAGAGATCGAACGAACGCGGCTGCTTCGTCGTCGTCCCATATGTCGACCCACACCGCCTTCCTGCCCACGGTTCCCAACATCGCCTTCATGCGGATGCAGAACGAACAGCCGGGCCGGTGATAGATGACGACGTCGCGGTCGGTGGCCTGGGCTTCATCGTGCGACACCGACGTGCGCTTCAGAAGAGGGCTCGATGCGAGCGCGATTCCGCCGAGCATGGCGGGGACGATCAGAGAGTCGAGGCCTCCGTCCCCGCGGTTCAGAGCGAACCATGCGACCGCGGTGCCGGCGAACAAAGCGGTGTTGGTCCACTGTGCCTTGGTCGACCGGCTTGCCATGGCCAAACACTACCTGTCGGACCGATTCGAGCCGTTCACACGTCGTGTGATCAGCGCCGAGCAGTCGCTCTGACGGTGCGTAGTGGCTGTGCGCCTACCCGCGCTCCAAGATGCGGTAGCTCATCTCGTCACCGTTGACCACCAGGTAGGCCAGGACCCCGAGATAGGGGAAGAGGATGATCGCCGCGGCCCAGGCTGCTTTCGCGACCCCGGAGAGATCGTGGTTGCGGATGATGTCGCCGAAGATCGTGAAGACGAGAACCACCCACAGGGCGATCACCGAGAACCAGAAGATCGCCCAGAGCACTTCACCGACGCCGAATTCAGCTGCAAGTATCACGGCTCTCCTCTCGGGACCGCGTCATTGCGCAGCCCTCGTTCACGAACATGTGATCGTAGCCGTGCGGTCGGTTGACGCCGAGGTATACAGAAACCGTTGCCAAGCAACGGTTCCAGTGCATCTCGATGAGCTCCCAACGGTTTCTGTGCGTCTCGACGGTGTTCCCGAACGACTGCCGGCAACGAACGCGCTGGCATCCGAAGTCCTAGGCTCGGACCATGGTCGCACTCGATGCCATATTGGCCGGGCTCAGGTCGCTCGACACTCCTACCGTCTGCAACGCACTCGAACTGGTTGCGCCCGAGCGCCGCGGTTACGGGTTCACCAGCCAGCCGTTGGTGTGTGCGAGGCCGGAGCTGCCGCCCGTGGTGGCTGTGGCCCGAACGGCCACGATCAGGGCCGCCCACCCCAGTGACGCTGGAGCGAACGACGCGTACGCACGCAACGCGTACTACGAATACATCGACAACGGCCCGAAACCGAGCGTGGTGGTGATTCAGGACCTCGACGCCGAACCCGGGTATGGCTCGTTCTGGGGCGAGGTGAACAGCAACATCCACAAGGGACTCGGCTGCCCTGCGGTCATCACCAACGGAAGCGTGCGTGATCTACCCGACCTCGCCGATGGGTTTCAGGTTTTGGCTGGGCGGGTGGGTCCCTCACACGCGTACATCCACATCGTGGACTTCGGTCGGCCCGTGACCGTGGCAGGGATGCGAGTTTCCGACGGAGATCTGATTCATGCAGATCAGCACGGAGCGGTTGTTATCCCCGCCGAGGTCGCTGCCGAAGTTCCCGCAGCTGCGGACCTCATCGCTCGGCGGGAGCGCATCGTGATCGAGGCGGCACAGCAGCCTGGCTTCGATGTCGAGGCACTACGCCGAGCTCAGGACCAAGCCGCCGAGGTCACTAGCAACGTTGGGGACTGTCCCTAGCGTTGCATTCGAAGAGGCGCCGTCGCTGTCCATGGACTAGAAACGAGTCAAGTGGGGACTCGGCACACAATCGGGATCATTGCCAACCCTGCCTCGGCTCGCGACATTCGCCGCCTCGTGGCCCACGGTGGTTCAGTCACCACCCACGACAAGCTGAACACCCTGCAGCGGGTGCTGGCCGGGCTTGCGTCGGTCGGTATCGAACGGGTCATTTCCATGGCAGACCGCGGTGGCATCACCGCCGGTCTCGCCCGGCTGGCCGAGCGCACCTCGGCCGCCGGTTGGCCAGCGATTGAGTTCGTCGATCAAGAGGTCACCCAGACCGCAGCCGACACAACCACAGCCACCAAGGCAATGGTGCGGGCCGGCGTTGGTGCGATCGTCGTGCTCGGGGGAGACGGGACCAACGGGGTCGTCGCCAGGTCGTCAGAAGATGTGCCGCTGGTGTCGATCTCGACCGGTACCAACAACGCCTTCCCCCGGCCGGTTGAACCCACGATCGCCGGAGTGGCGGCCGGGCTGGTGGCTGCCGACGCCTCATGCCGACGCTCGGGAACCTATCGGGCCAAGAAACTCGTTGTCCGGTCCGGCGACTCGGTGGAGGAAGCGCTGGTCGACGTGGCCATTGCCGACGTCGACGGTGTCGGTGCCGGTGCGGTCTGGGACGGAGCGTCCATCTCGGAGCTTTTCCTGAGCTTCGCCGAGGCAGACGCCATCGGCCTTTCAGCCATCGGCGGGCACATACAACCCACCAGCCGTCGCTCACCGACCGGCTTGGCCCTGATCCTCGACAACACAGCCGACACCGCAGTGCAGGCCCCGATCGCACCCGGCCTGCTCACCAGAATCGGTGTCACCTCGGCCGTGCCGATCGAGCCGTGCATCACCCTCGACATTCAGGCCGGAACCGGCGTGGTCGTCATCGACGGCGAACGGCGGTTCCGCTTCGGCCCCGACACACGACCCACCGTCACCCTCAGTCCAGACGGCCCGGTTGTGGTGGATGTTCCGGCCACCCTCGAACATGCGGCGGTCAGCGGACGTCTGACGAACACGAACTCCCCGGCCAATACACCGGCGACCAACCAGGGCGACAACCAAACAATGCCAGCAACCACACCCACACCCACGGAGGTATCAACGTGAATGAACTCAATCGTCTCGACATGTACAAAGAGATGGTCCGGATCCGACAATACGAGGCCCGGATCATGCAGGAATACCACGCCGACAAGGCCCCGGCGTGGGACATCGGCGCCGGCCTGATCCCCGGCGAGATGCATCTCTCGGCCGGTCAAGAACCGGCGGCCGTGGGAGTCTGCGCTCACCTCAAGAAAGGGGACGCCATCACCGCACCGCACCGTCCCCACCACTTCGCCCTCGCCCACGGGGTCGACATGAACGCCATGACCGCCGAGATCTACGGCCGCACCACCGGCCTGTGCAAAGGCAAGGGCGGCCACATGCACCTGTTCGATCCGGAGAACCACTTCTCGTGCTCGGGCATCATCGCCCAGGGGTATCCGGTTGCCTGCGGGCAAGCGCTGGCGATGAAACGCAAAGGCACCGACAACGTGGCGGTGGCTGTCGCCGGAGAAGGCGCCGCCAACCAGGGCGCCTTCCACGAGTCGCTCAACCTGGCCGCGGTGTGGAACCTACCGGTGGTCTTCGTGATCGAGGACAACGACTGGGCGATCTCGGTTCCCCGGGCCGACTCGACCGCCAACACCTCCAACGCCGACCGAGCCGCCGGCTACGGCATACCCGGGGTCCGGGTGGAGAACAACGATGTGGAGGCGGTGTTCGAGGCCGCCGGCGCTGCGGTCGACCGGGCTCGTGCCGGAGAGGGCCCGAGCCTGCTGGAGATCCACACGCTACGACTGTGGGGACACTTCGAAGGTGACGCCCAGGGCTACCGACCCGACCTGGACACAGTGGACGAACGGGACCCGATCCCCAGGTATGCGGCCGCACTGGTCGATTCGGGCGATCTGACCGACGCCCAGATCCAGGAGATCGCAGCCACCGCCGACGCCGAAGTCGACGCCGCAATCCAGTTCGCCAAGGACAGCCCGATTCCCACCCCCGAAGACGCCCTACTGCACGTCTTCGCCTGAGCACGAACGAGAGGAAACACAATGACCGCTACAGAAACACCCACCCGCCGAATCACAACCGCGAAAGCCATGGCCGAGGCCATCGGCCTGGAAATGCGAGCCAACCCCGACGTGTTCGTCATGGGAGAAGACGTCGGCGCCTACGGAGGGATCTTCGGATCCACCACCGATCTGTTCGGAGAGTTCGGTGCCGACCGAGTGATCGACACCCCGATCTCTGAGACCGGGTTCATCGGGGCCGGGATCGGCGCCGCCGTCGAAGGACTTCGGCCCGTTGTCGAGCTGATGTTCATCGACTTCTACGGGGTCTGCATGGACCAGATCAGCAACCACATGGCCAAGATCCACTACGAATCCGGAGGGGCCGTCAAGGTGCCGATGGTGCTGATGTCGGCAACCGGCGCCGGCTACTCCGATGCCGCCCAGCACTCCCAGAGCCTGTGGGGAACCTTCGCCCACCTGCCGGGAATGAAGGTTGTGGCCCCGTCCAACCCTTACGACGCCAAGGGCCTGATGGCGTCGGCGATCCGTGACGACAACCCCGTGATCTACTTGTTCCACAAGGGCGGCCAGGGACTCGTGTGGATGGAGAAGAACCCCCGGTCTATTGCCGATGTGCCCGAGGAGGCTTACACGGTCCCCATCGGCGAGGCTGCCATCGCTCGGGAGGGCACCGATGTCAGCATCGTCACGATCTCGTTGTCGGTGCAGCACAGCCTCGACGTGGCCGAAGAGTTGGCGGGCGAGGGCATCAGCGTCGAGGTCGTCGACCTGCGAAGCCTTGTTCCTCTCGACCGTCAGGCCGTGCTCGACTCGGTTGCCAAGACCGGGAAACTGCTCGTGGTCGACGAGGACTACAAGAGCTTCGGGCTCACCGGTGAGATCGCCGCGATCGTTGCCGAGACCGATCCGACCATGTTGAAGAAGCCTGTCAAACGGCTCGCCGTCCCAGATGTTCCGATTCCTTATGCGCGGAGCTTGGAGTACGGGATCCTGCCGACCCGCGACAAGATTTCGGCGGCGGTGAAGGACCTGATGTCGTGATCACTGAGGTCCCGTTTCCGGTGATGTCCCAGGACGATCCGACGGCCGAGGGCGTGGTTGGCACGTGGTTCGTGAACCACGGTGAAACGGTCACGGCCGGTCAGGTGATCGCCGAGGTTCAGGTGCAAAAGGTGTCCCAGGACGTCGAAGCACCGGTGGCGGGAACCATGTACCAGTACGTGGCCGAAGGCGCCGCTATCGCACAGGGAGCCCCGCTGGCCCGCATCGATTCCTGATGCGCCCGGCGGGGTTACCCCGCGCTCTCGAACCCAGCCGCGGGGTCATAACCCGTCGAATCGGCACAGGTTCGAACTGCATGTCGGAGGAGACATCGTCCCGCAGGGTCGGCCTTACGGTTGGTCGATCGATTCCAACAGCAGGTCGGGCCGGTCGGTGATGATCCCGTCTACTCCCAACAAGATCAGCTCGTCCATTTCCACCGGGTCGTTCACCGTCCACGGGATGACTTCGAGCCCGATGTCGTGAGCGTCGGTGATCTGTTGAGCGGTCAGGTTTGAAGCTCGCGGCGACCATACTTCCACCCCATCGGCGACCAAGTCGTCGAGGTCGGTGGAGGTGAAGGTGAGCGCCGCCAGGCCGATATTCGGATCGACCGCGTGCACGGCTCGCAGGGATCGAGGATCGAAACTCTGCACCGTGACACGGTCGTCAAGTTCGAAGCGGCCGACCAGATCGAGCAGAGCCAGTTCGAACGGCCCTGCGTTCACACCATCGAATCCATCTCCGATCGTTGCGGGATCGTCGGGACGCCGCTTCGTTTCCACATTGAAACCCACGCGCTCGGCATTCTCCCTTTGAGCTGCGGTCTTCAGATCGGATTCGGCGTAGCTCTGAACGAATTCGATCAGCTCGGCCAGCGACACTACGCGGTAGTCGTACCCGGCAAGCTCTGAAGCCTCAGCCTTCTGATCGGGGTAGGCGCCAACGTCTGGGTTCCGATCGCACTCGAACCACCCGAGTTGTTCGACTGTCAACCTGGCGATAGCTCGGTGCTCGTGTGTGGCGGGGTCATCGGGATCGGGAACGGCTGCCGGAGCACCGTCGTTCAGCCCACACTTGTCCGCTTGGATCACCGGATCGTGCCACACGGTCGGCTGTCCGTCGGCGGTGAAGTGCAGGTCGAGTTCGAGAGTCGTGACCCCCAGGTCGAGTGCCGCTTCGAAGGCAGGGAGGGTGTTCTCGGGACGCAGGCCCCGTGCCCCCCGGTGCCCCTGGACATCGAAGCCCTCCGGGATCTGCGAGATGGGCTCGCTGTCGGAACTACCGCCGCTGGTGCATCCGTTGAGCGTTGCAGCGACCAGACCTATCGAGCAGAGAAGGAGCCCCAACTTGGCTCTGCCCCCTGGCCCGTGCTGCATCTCGAACACGATACCGAACCGTGTACCTCTGATCTCGGACGCAACGTTGGGGACAGTCCCTAGCGTTGCATGAACCTCACGTCCCCAGGATGTGCTTGCAGGAAGGTGAGCAGCGCGGCGACGCGTCGGTGCACCTCGGGCTCGTCAGTGAGGTCGAGCTTGGAGAAGATCGAGCTGATGTACTTCTCGATCGAGGACGTCGACAGGAAGAGTTGATCGGCGAAACTGTCAGCCAACCGTCGCCGGTGACCACCTGAGGGTGTTGCCTGCGGAACCGCCAATCGTGCGGCACGGCCGGGACCGTCTGCCCGATTCGGTGAGCGCCTGCCAGTACGCCTCGCGAGTCGGCAGGGACTAGCCGGTCGGCCGCCTGGCGAAGCGCTCGCCGTCCAACTCGACCCTGCTGAGATCATCTGCTGGGCCTAACACCAGCGTTTGCTGAGTGCTTGGGTTCAATTGCCCCGGACCGAGGACCCTACTCGTGGACTTTCCGCGCCCGGACAATTGAGTCATGGGAGCACGGGTTGTGCGGCTGGCCGGGTTGGTTGCCTGCCTGAGCCTGACGGTCGGATGTGGATCGATAACGGCGACAACCGCGTCGTCAACCTCGGTTGTGGTGCTGACCACGACATCCGACACGCCCGCGAACGCCACCACAGCGCGTTCGATCACCCAGCCGACAACGAATACCAGCTCGCCCATTTCCACGAGCCCTGAATCGACTGAGCCCGAACCGACGACCACCCAGCCGCCGACGACCACCCAGCCGCCGACGACCACCCGGCCACCGACGACTCGGCCACCGACGACGCTGTCTCCCGAAGAAGGTGCAACACTTGCCGTACAGGAACGTCTGACCGAACTTGGCTACTGGCTCGGGCCGATAGATGGCAAGTCCGGTCCCATGACGTCCCACGCCGTGACGGCGTTCCAGAAGGTCTCCGGCCTGCCGCTCTCGGGGTGGGCCGATGACGACACGCTCGCCGCGCTGAACGAAGCCACGCGCCCGACTCCGTCTGCCGATCGCGACGGGTTCGAGGTCGACCTCGGTCGTCAGGTTGGGTTCGTGGTGGACGGTGGTGAGGTCATGTGGGTAGTCGACATCTCGACAGGAACCGCTGCGACCCCAACACCGAGGGGCGACTTCGCCGTCCACCGGGAGATCAATGGCGATCGAGTCGCCCCGCTCGGCGTCCTGTATCGACCCAAGTACTTCAGGGGAGGGTTCGCCATTCA
>JBLYYW010000511.1:0-2655 GCA_048550155.1 Acidimicrobiales bacterium
CCACGCAACGGGACAGGAGTCTGGAAATGACGAAGAAGCTCGACAACGTCAGGGCGCTCTACATGGAAGGGATCCGTGACGGCAACGCTCGCGACGCTGTCACCAAGTACACAGGCGAGCGCTACACCCAGCACTCCACTGGCGTCCGAGATGGCGTGGAGGGCTTCGTCGAATTCTTCGAACCTTTCCTCCAGAGTAATCCCGAGCGCGACATTCAGATCATCCGGGCCATCGAAGACGGGAACTTCGTGTGGGTACACGCTGCCCAATCGCTCAATGGTGGCGCGGCCAAGTGGATCACGATGGACATGTTCGACACCGACGAGGACGACCGAATCGTCGAACACTGGGACGTCATCACCGAATGGGTCGACGAAACGGTCTCGGGCCACTCGCAGATCGATGGACCGACCGAAGTCGAAGATCTCGACAAGACCGAACCAAACCGGGCGATTGTTCAGCGGTTCCTCGACGAGATCCTCATCGGTGGCGGCCAGAACTTCACCGATTTCATCTCCACCGAGACCTACATCCAGCACAACCCGCAGGTGGGCGACGGTCTCGAGGGTTTCGGTGCGTTCCTAGCTGCGTTGGAGGCCGATGGCACATCGATGGTCTACAAGTACATCCACAAAGTGCTGGCCCAAGGAAACTTCGTCGTCACTTACTCGCTCGCTCAGATCGGCGACGAGGACTACGCAGTCTTCGACCTCTTCCGGCTACAGGACGGTCTGATCGTCGAACACTGGGACGCCATGGAACCCCTGCCCCGCGGCGACGCACTGGTCAACCAAGGCAAGTTCTGAGCCGCCGGCGAGTCCCGCACAGTTGTTGACGAGCGGCGTTGGATTATCGGGCGTGAGATCCGTCGCATCGGGGCATCCGGCCGGACTTGCCGCAGATGCAATCGTGGATGCCCTTGCCGGCCATGATTCGCTCGATATGCTTTTCAACTCGAGCATTACGGGTGGACGACTGCTTCGCCCCAGAAATCTGTAGAACAAACCCGCGCTGGCGGCCAGGCGTGAGCGCCATGAACGCTTCCTCCAACCCGTCGACCTCATCGAACTTGTCGACCAATTCGACCGGTAGCTCCAAGTCTTCCTTGGCCGAGAACTCCACTCGTGTGCCGGCGTCCACGTGACCCATCGCCTCGGTGAGATAGGCGGCAATTATCGCTTCGTGCTCGGCAACCTCGGTGGATGAAGTGAACCGCAGTTGTCGAGCGCTTTGGGAATCCTTGCCGGGAGCGACCAGCAACCGGTCGTGATCGGTCAACAGGACTCCCTGGAAGAACGCAAGGGCGCAGTACTCGGCGAAGGGTGCGATCATCACCACGTTCTTGCCGTTGTGGGTGTAGCACGGCTGTCGCCACTTCCACTCCTCCACCAGTCCAGCGGCCAACACCAGCTTCCGAAGCACGTTGACGACATCGGGCCATTGGTCGGCAGAGGCGAAGAATCCCTCGATCTGTGAATTCACGGCTCCACGGTAGACGGCCGCACCTCGTCGATCTATCAACGGTTTCTGTGAGGGTCGATGCCCACTCGACCGATCCGGCAGACGTTCCCGAGTCAGCCCAGCGTTTGGACAAACGTTGGCGGCTGTCGGTGGTTGGAAACTTGCTCGTACCCAAAGGCGAGCGACAGCAGTGTCGGCTCGCTCCACGCTGGACCGAAGATCGAGACACCGACCGGTAGCTGACCGACGAATCCCATCGGCACGCTGATCGATGGGTAGCCGGCAACTGCGGCCAGGCCGGCCGAGCTGCCACCGGTGCCCGGGTCGCCGTTCTCGTGATCGGTCGGCCATGGCAGGTCGGTTGTTGGAGCCACAACGGCGTCGAGCTGGTGCTCGCTCACAAGCGCGTCGATGCCGTCCTCGCGGCTCGACCGCATCATCGCTGCTCTCCCCTCGACGTACGCAGAATCGGTGAGCGGGCCCCGAGCCTGAGCACAGGTCAGGCGCTCCTGGCCGAAGTGGACCAGTTCCTGATGTGCATGACGTTCGTTGAAGTCGATGATGTCGGCGAGGCTTCGCACCGGTGCTTCGGGTCCAAGCGAGCTCAGGTATGCGTTCAAGTCGGCTTTGAACTCATACTCCATCACGGCGAGCCGGTCGTCGCTGTTCCACGCCCCATCGGCAACTTCGACCGGGTCAACGATCACCGCTCCCGCTGCGGCCATCGTTCCGATCGCCCGGTCGAACAGCTCCATCACCCTGGGGTCGAACGTGGAGATTCTGCGGGCGACGCCGATACGTGCCCCGCGCAAACGGTCGGCGTCCAAGAACTGAACATAATCGTCATACCTGCGGCCCTGGCTCGCCGCCGTCGTTTTGTCAGCGTCGTCGACACCGGTCAACGGTCCGAGCAACGCGGCTACGTCGGCTACCGAACGACCGAGAGGTCCAGCGGTGTCCTGAACGTGTGAGATCGGAATGATGCCTGAGCGACTCCACAGACCCACGGTCGGTTTGAGCCCTACCACGCCGTTCATCGATGACGGACACATGATCGAACCTGAGGTCTCGGTTCCGATGGTCAGCGCCACCAGATTCGCCGACGCTGCCACAGCCGAACCCGAGCTCGACCCGCACGGGTTGTGATCCAGCACGTAAGGGTTGCGGCACTGGCCACCTCGAGCACTCCAGCCG
>JBLYYW010000512.1:0-2700 GCA_048550155.1 Acidimicrobiales bacterium
CCCCCGCTGCGGTAATCCGAGGAATCCGGTTCAGCGGCGCCGGCGGAACTCGTACACCTGGTTCACACCATCGTCCGACACATAGATCGACCGCTCTCCAACCGCAACACCGGACATTATTCCGAAGGGGAAAAATGCCTCAGGAATGCGATCCGAGTAATCGAGGCCGACTATCACGGGAGATGTGTCGCCTGTAGCCAGGTCGATGGCCGTCACCTGCTGGAGCCCGGTCTCGACCACCAAGAGACGATCACCGTCGACGGCCATGCCCTCGGGGAAGGCCAGGCCGGTAGCCAACACCGAGGGTCCCGCGTTGTCGACAGCCCACACGATCCCGGTTGCCCAATCACCGACGTAGAGGGTGTTCCCGTCGGAAGCCATGCCGAGCGGAACAAAGAGCCCGTCGAGGAGGACCTCTGCCGGAGCCTCGGCGTTCACCACGTTGCCGGCCGCGATCTGCGTGGCAACGATGTCGCCGTCGTGGCGGATGGCGTTAGTGACACCAGCGAGCGTCCGGATGTCCAATGAAACCGCGCCTGAAACCGGATCCAGCACCTGCAAGCTATTGCCAAAACCGCTCGTGATGATCAGGTCATCGCCGTCGGCAGCTACTGATGTGGCGCCGCCAAACCCGGTTCCCGGTGGCAAGAAGCGGTCGTAGAACGACGTCGTCGGCGTCTTGCCCAGCGTGAATCCGCGCATCGCAAAGAGTTCGGTCACCCATACAGTCCCGTCCGGTGACACGGCGACATCGCCGGGCAGTCCGAGGCCGCCCCTGGTGATGGTCCTGGCGTGACCGTTGGGGTCGATCCGAACGATCTCGTTGTCTGCTCCCACCGCGACGTAGAGACGATCGTCGGTACTAAAGGCAATGTTGTCGATCGTGCCTTCGACGTCGAGTATGACGTCGTGTGCATTGCCGCCCGATAGGTCAAGCTTCAGGACAAGGCCTTCACCGATGTTCACGCCGTGGGCCTCACCCAGCGAGTTGAACTTCACCGCGGAAGCGACCCCACCGATGTTTGCCACGACCTCGGTATCGACCGGAGGCGCGGAATCGACATCGATCCTCAGCACCTCGCCGGTAAAGAACGCAGGGGCGTAGAGATAGCCATCGGGTCCGAAGTCGAAGGAGTTGACGGACAGATTGCCATTGATCAGAACCGGAGGATCCTGCAGGTCGGGGTCAAGCTCGTAGAGCCCTTGATCGAGGAACAATCGACCAACGAATAGTCGACCGTCATCTGACATCGTGATCGGGTTCACCCCCGGACCCACCTGCTGCCGCATGACCGTGCCATCCGGCTTCAGCATTCCGACGAAGCCGGTGAGGATCTCAGTCCAGTAGATGGTGCCATCATCGGTGATGAAAACGTCGTCAGGACCGTGAACACCACGCTCGGGGCCGATACGGTCGAGCAACCTGCCCGAGTTCGGGTCGTGCACCGTGATCTCATCACCACCAACGCTGGCTACATAAACATTCCCGTCCTGTGGCGACACGTAGATCCCGTTGAGGCTATTGGTTTCGGCGGCGCGACCCACCTCGATGCCCTGTCGGGCGTCCAGCGGCTCAGGCCGCCCCTTCGCATCAGCCGGTGTCGCGACCGTCACAAGCAACACAAGTGCAAGAATTATCCGAGACCACATAGGTTCTCCCTCCACCATTCCCCGAGTTCGTCTCCGAGAGCTGGAATCCGACCCTACCCATCCATTTCCAGTTTTGGGGGGCGAGCCGCCACAGAAATCACCAAGTACCGAGCAAGGACGCACCCCGTCGACTCGGAGCTTGTGGACCGATCAAGCCTCGGCGGTTAGAACGACCTTGCCGGCATGCCCGCCGCTCTCCATGAATTCGTGAGCGCGGACCGCTTCGAGTAGTGGGAACTTCTCAGCGATGACCGGACGTATCTTGCCGGTGACGGCCAGGTCAAAGAACTCGACTAGCGACTCGCGGTACCAGTCCATGTTCTCGGCCGGATACTTCTCCATCCCCGGCCCCAGCGGCGCCGTCTTGCCGTTTGGCATCAGTTTGACCAACCCGACCACCAGCATCGTGGGAGGGATGATCTTGAAGCCGCCCTTGACGGCACCGGCCATGCCGAGCATCACGAGGCGTCCACCTTTGCGGAGGGCTTGGGAGGAGCGCCACAGCTGTCGGCCACCCCCGATGACATCGAATACAGCGTCAACACCGTCTCCCGTCAGCTCACGGATACGATCGACGAAGTCCTCGTTTCGATAGTCGATGGGCGCTGCCCCGAGCGACTCAACCAAGTCGTGGTTGTGGGCCGATGCGGTTCCAAAAACCTCCGCTCCCGCTTGCACCCCGAGCTGCACGAGGGCACTCCCGACCCCGCCCGCCGCACCGTGGGCAAGCATTCGTTCGCCGCTTTGCACCGCGGCCATCTTGTGCAACGCCAGGCTCGCGGTGAGGTAGTTGACTACCAGCGCAACGGCCTCCGTCGACTCCAGCCCGTCCGGCACCGGGACGGCCCTATCCGCCTTGGTGCAGACGTACTCGGAGTAGCACCCGGCATCGCCGAAGGTCCATGCGGCGATCCGTTGTCCGGCCTCCAGATCGGTCACGCCTTCACCAAGCTTGTCCACAACACCAACGACGTCCTCGCCCGGCGTATAGGGAGGCTTCGCCCCAGGAAACCAGTGCCCGCGCAACATGACTTCGTAGCTGGAGACACC
>JBLYYW010000513.1:0-3002 GCA_048550155.1 Acidimicrobiales bacterium
CGGGAAGTGTTGGCCGAGGTCGGGCTCGACCCGGGCACTGATCTCAGACAACTGGAACAGCGGATTCTCGAAGACGACGAATCACTCACTCCCGGGCCTGAGCCGGTCCCTCGGGCGCCGAACAACCTGCCGGCCGCGCCCAACCGTTTGATCGGGCGAGACCGTGACATTCAATCGGTCAGGGACCTCTTGAACCGAGGTCGCCTGGTCACGCTTCTCGGTCCTGGCGGTGCTGGGAAGACCCGCCTGTCGATCGCGATCGGTGAAGTGCTGTTGGATCGGTACCCGGGTGGAGTCTGGTTCGTATCCCTCGACAGTCTCGACGATGGTTCGTTGCTGGCCGCCGAGGTGGGCCGAATCTCTGGAATGAGAGAGACGGTCGACCGGCCGATCATCGAAACCCTCGCCTTACACCTGGGGGGAAAGCGGTCGCTGCTGGTTTTGGACAACTGTGAGCATCTCGTCGATCCTGTGGCAGCGTTCGTGCAGAACGTGATGGCCCGGTGCGCGAATCTGTCGATACTTGTCACGAGCCAGGTCACCGTTGAAGCTCCCGGTGAAGCGGTGTTCTCGGTCGCTCCACTGGCGCTCCCCGGCGAGACGACATCGATCTATGACCCGATCACCGACAGTGCCGCGGTTGCGTTGTTCGTCGAGCGGGCCCGCGATTCCGGGGTTAACACCGATGGCTGGAATGACGTTGCTCTGGCCGCGGTCGCCAACATCGTCTCAGCGCTCGATGGCCTCCCGCTCGCTGTCGAGTTGGCTGCTGCCCGCACCAGATCGATGTCCCTGGAGGAGATCGCAGAGGGGCTGAGCGATCGGTTCACCACGTTGAGTCGTGGCCCTCGCACGGCGCCCGAGCGTCAACGGAGCCTCCGCGGTGCGCTCGAGTGGAGTCTGAATCTTCTCGACGATCGGCAGCGCCGTCTCATGGACGATCTCAGCGTGTTGGCCGGTGGTTTCGATTCTGACGATGCTGCAGCGGTCAGCGGAATGGCCGTCGGTGCGGTCCGCGATGATCTCACCGACCTCGTGAATCGCTCGCTCCTCCGCCGCGAACCCGACCTCGCCGGTGCGGCAAGATTCCGCATGCTGGAGTCGCTGCGCCAGTATCGACTCGCCTCGCTCGACCCAGCGCGCCTTGCAGCGGTTCGAGATGCCCACCTCCGCCGCTTCGCCGGTTTCACCCGAACCGCCGACGCTGGTCTCCGAGGAATCGACCAGCTCGCGTGGCTGCACCGGATCGACGCGTCCTATCAAAACATCAGAAACGCCCTCGAGTGGAGCGTGCTGGGTGGCTCACTGGACACCGGCGTCGGCCTGGTCGCCGACATCGGCCGCTACTGGGACTGGCGAGGCCTTCTCAAGGAGGGTTCGGCGTGGACCGATCGCCTCGGCGCGGCCGTGGCAGGCCCGGTCCAGGGTTTGGCGTCGTTGCGGGCCTGGCGAGTTTTCATCGCCTGGGAACGTGGCGACCTAGAAGCAGCCAAACGCGTCAGTGAGCTCGCCATCGAAGAAGCCCGCGAGCTGAATGATCCGTACGAAACCGCAGTCGCCGTTTCCACTCGGTTGCTCATAGGACGGTCCGACGGCGACTTCGACGCCGCCCGGTCGGCCGCGTCGGCTTTGGCCGAAGCTGCTGATGCTGCTGGTGATCCCTGGATGGTGGCGTGGGCCGCGAGCGCGCTGACCTCGGTCCATCTCGATGCAGGCGAGTTGGCTGCAGCGAGGGAACACGCTGAGCAGACCGTTGATCTGTTCACTTCGCTCGGCGACCGCCGGGGACAGAGTTGGGGCCGGCTCTCGCTGGCTCAGGTCGAGTTGCACGACGGCACCATCGAGAATGCGGACCGCCTGGCGGCCGCTGCGCTCAAGGACGCGGTGGAGACCGAGGACGATCGCAACGTGCTCTGGGCGTTGGAGGTTTTCATCGAGTCGGCTCTCCGGCACGGTGACTACGAGAGAGCGGCTCGACTGTGGGGCGCCAGTCAACCACTACGAGAGGCTCGGGGTTTGGCCGGTTCGGTCTCGAAGCTGAGCGACTCGAGTGATATTGCCGACAGGGTCTCCGAAGTGCTCGGCGATGTCTTTGCTGAATTGGCCGAACTTGGCCGAGGTGATTCCTCGGGTGTGATTTCCGAAGAGTTGGCGAGGGCGACTAGCCGATGAGTTCGAACCTTGCGGCGAGCTCAACACCGATCTCGGCACCCGCACCTTCCGCGGGGCCCCGGAGGAACTCCGCCGGCGATGCCATGTCGCCGGCGAGGTTGCTGAGATACACGTCGTGACACCGGAGTGATTCGACTCCGGCGTCGAAGGTGTCGGTGACATCAACGCCATGGGTGGCACTGGGGCTGCCTGAGAACGCAACGAACTGCACACCATTCCACGCCGGCCCGGCAGAATCGAAGACCCACGGATTGCCGGCGTCTCGCACCGCATCGAGAAGTGACCGGCCCACTGCTCGGTGGTCGGGGTGGTTCCAGCTTGGTCCGCCCCAGGAGTCACGGAAGTTGATCGAAAGCACCACATCGGGCTTGTGACGCCGGATCGGTTCACACAGAGCTTCTCGGAGTTGCAGGCCTTCTTCCAGAAGTCCGTCTGGCAGTCCTAAGAATTCGACCACGTCCACCCCCACAGTGGCGCAGGCCGCAACCTGCTCGGCTCGACGTAATGGTCCGACCTCGGCCGGATCCATCGTATTGATGCCCGCTTCACCGTCGGTCACCAGTACGTACACGACGGTCTTGCCCTGCTGGGTCCATCGGGCAACGGCGGCTGCGGCGCCGTACTCCATGTCATCGGGGTGAGCGACAACAGCCACCGCGGTCGACCATTCTTCGGGAAAGATCTCCAGGCTCATCGACCCAGCGTATTGGCTGGCCCCGTTCGTCGCCTTCAGCGGAGCAATGCCGCGGTTTCGGCGACCGCTTCGATCGCATCGGGGTCGTGGGGATCATGGAGCGCCACCACCACTTGGTCGACGCCCGCTGCTTCCA
>JBLYYW010000514.1:0-16253 GCA_048550155.1 Acidimicrobiales bacterium
GCTGATCGAGAAGATCACGGCCAGCGGCGTCGAGCCCCGCATGGGGCTCATCCAGCAACCACAGTCGTGGCCTTCTGGCCACCAGCACCGCGATTGCGGTTCGACGGCGTTGGCCAGCGGAAAGTCCAGCAACCGGCACAGTGGCGAGACGGCCGGAGAGTCCCATGTGATCCATGGCGGCTTCGACATCTGCGGTGTCGGCCCGGTGGGCGCCGCTCCAGAATTTGATGTTCTCGACGACGCTGAGATCGTCGTAAAGGGAGGTTTCGTGGCCGAGGAGACCGATCGATCGACGCACCACCCGCCGACCCTGACGTGTGGCGAGATCGCATCCGAGAACCGTTCCCTCACCTCGCCTGAGCGGCACCAGACCGGCGCAGAGACGGAGCAGCGTGCTCTTCCCGGCCCCGTTCGGTCCGCGAATTCCCACGATCTCGTTGGGTTGCAGGGTCAGTGTGGCGCCCGCCAGGGCTGGAAACCCTCCGACGAGGGCTACCGCGTCGGTGAGTTCCACCACTGCACCGGACCCAGTCATCAGCGTCAGTTTAGGAGGGTTTGCGACGGCCCGATCGCTCGCGTGAACCCGTCCGTAGGGCTTGAGAACCGGCGTGATCGTGCCGATGGACTCCTGTGTCAGCGGGCGGGACCGTTGACACCGCTCGAGTTGTCCCCGAAAGAGATGTCAGCAAGAACGACCACAATCATTGGCGGAATCGGCCGTACCCTCATCACGCTCGGCTGCCTGACCCTTGCCTTCGCCGGATTCCAGCTGTGGGGAACCGGTATTGCGGAGGATCGAGCCCAGTCGTCGTTGGAGGAAGATTTCGTCGAACGGCAGACCGCATTCAGCGAGTTCGCTGAGAACAACGGAATCGAAGTGGGTGAGGTCGGTGCCGACGGGGGCGCTGCCATCGTCGACGAGGAAGCCGACCCCGAGACACTGCCCGAGACCGAACGAGATCCGGAGGTCGCAGAGGCACCTCCGGTTCCGGCGGCGTCGGTTCCAAGAGAGCTCCTGCCGAGCCAAGGCGACGCTCTTGGTGTCATTCGGATCCCCAAGATCGGCGTCGACAAGGTCGTCATCGCCGGCACGAGCCGATCCGACCTTCGCAAGGGGCCAGGACACTACGGGACCACCCCCCTGCCTGGGCAGGCCGGCAATGCCGCCATCGCCGGTCATCGCACGACTTACGGGGCTCCGTTCGGTGACCTGGACGGGCTGGAACCGGGCGACCGGATTGTGGTGGAGACATTCCAAGGTCTGTTCAACTACGAAGTTCTGCCGCAGGTGACTGCGGAAGGTATGAGCGGCCACGCCATCATCAGCCCGTACGACGTTGAGGTCCTGAATGACTACGGGGACAATCGGTTGACGCTGACCGCCTGCCACCCCAAGTACTCCGCCCGACAGAGGATCGTTGTGCAGGCCCAATTGGTCAATCCGCCGGCGGCGACCATCGGTCTGGCTGGTCTGGAGGATGTGACCGAAGAGGAACTCTCCGATCGGGCGCTGGCCTACGAGGCAACAGGCATCGATCCCGGTCCCGGCGATGGATCGACGGAGTTCGACCCAACCATTGCGGCCGAACTCGACGAAGGAAACCTGGTAGGCACCAGCTCCGAAGCGCTCGATGAGTCCCTGGGTTGGCATTTCGAGGAGCTGACGCCGTTCCTCCTGTGGTCGTTGCTCACCGGACTGGCCACAGGTGCAGCGTTGTTCGCGGCCACCCGCTGGAAGCGGTGGCCGTCCTATGCCATGGCCTCTCCGGTCGTGCTCACCCTGCTGTTCTTCAGCTTCACCCACCTCGATCGGATGATGCCGGCTTTCTAACCGATCAGCCGGATCGCTCGTTCGGAGCCCGATCTAGCCAAACCGTTTGGCCGACCTGGCCCGAGCCTTGGCAGCCTCTATCTCACGATCTCGCGGCGGAGCCGACGTGACCAACGAGTCAACAAGCTGACGGGTCGCCGAAGTGATCGCACGCACTGCTTCGTCGAAGACCGCCTGATTCGCCTTTGAGGGAGAGCGGGCACCGCTGATCTTTCGTACGTACTGCAACGCTGCGTCAGCGACCTCGGCGTCGCTGGCGGGGGGTTCGAAGTTGTTGAGTGGCCTGATGTTTCGGCACATGGCAATAACGTAGTTGCGTGCTCCGCTTGCTGCCTGTCGTCATCGCGTGTGCCTTGGCGATCACCGCATGCACTGGATCGGAGGATCCGACCGCGGAAGCCACGTCGACGACGTCGACGACGGTGACGTCAACGTCGAACCCACCTCCGCCACCGATCATTCTCGACGTTGCGACCGAGCTCGACCTACAGGCCGGCCAATGCTGGGCCGAGCTTCCCACTCCTCAGCCTCCCACCAGTGTCCCCCAGGCCCGCACGGTTTCCGTTGTCGACTGCGCCGGCACCAACCTCGGCCTGGTGTACGGAAACGGATGCCTGGCTTCGGAACCCTCGACCGGCCCGAACCCGGTGCGTGCGATCGATTGCCCTGGACGACCCGAAGACCCGTGGCCCGAACCGAGGGATCTCGAATCCGCGGTGGCCCTAGCGTGTCTGCCCTTGTTCGAAGCCGGTGTCGGGGAGCGATACGCCACCTCGGATCTGGAAGCCATCGAATTGGTTCCGACCGAAGAAATGTGGCTGGCTGGAGAACGTCGATATGTCTGCACTGCGCAGATTCCGGTCCAATCTGAGTAGTCCTGCTGGTTTCCTCGGACCGATTGTGCGTTAGCCTTTCACAGAAGTGTTTCTGGTTCTTTTTGCTGCGCTCGCCGGGGCTGCCCTGGGATTTCTCCTTCGGGGTGGGACACCGGGGATACCCGATGATCTTCGGGCGCAGGCGCCATTGGCGCTCGGGTTGGTGGCGGTGGCAATTGCCGAATGGATGCCAGGTGTACCCGGCAAACCGGGTATCTACATCGTCGGCACGGTGCTCCTGGTGGCCGGCCTGTTGCAGAATCTTCATCTCAACGGTGCTGCCATCACGGCGTTCGGGTTGTTCCTCACCGGCTTCGTCGTGCTGATCAATGGCTACCTGCCGCTGCGGGCCGAGGCAGCCGACGCCGCAGGCATCGAGGCATCCGGTCTTCGACAGATCGAAACCGAGGAGACCCGACTCGGAATCTTGGGCGACGTGGTCCCGCTTCCGGTGGGACCCTGGGTGGTTTCCTTCGGCGACCTGATCGCCGCGGCTGGCGCGTTCATTCTGGGACGCAGTCTGATGGAGGAGCGGGCGGAAGAGGGGCTGGATGCCGACGAATTCTTGGCCGAATTCGTGCGCGCCGACCAAACGATCGATCTCACCGAGTCGTCGGAACCGACGATCGACCTGACCAAACCCATGCCAGGAGTCGCTCCGCGAATCCCGCCGCCGCCGGTCGAGACCGATCGGTTTCGTTAGCGAACGCACCGCCTGGCCGCTTCTCGGTATTGCCACGGGGCGCGCCTTGGCGACTCGAACAACTGCGGCTCTCAGCCATAGGCTTGGTGAATGACTGCGGACCGTACGTGGGGATTCCGTACCAGGGCACTTCATGCCGGTGGACGGCCCGACCCAACCACCGGCGCCCGAGCGGTGCCGATCTACCAATCGACGTCGTTCGTCTTCGAAGACACCGCAGACGCCGCCGACCTGTTCGCACTCCAGAAGTACGGAACGATCTACAGCCGAATCTCCAACCCCACCGTTGCAGCGTTCGAGGAACGGATGGCCAGTCTTGAAGGTGGCATCGGAGCGGTGGCAACAAGCAGCGGTCAGGCAGCCGAGTTCCTCACACTCACAATGCTCGCCGGAGCGGGTGATCACATCGTGGCTGCGTCAGGCATCTACGGCGGGTCTCACGCGCTGTTCACCAACACGCTCGGCCGCCTCGGAATCAGCACCACCTTCGTACCAAACGATGACCCGTCCGCCTTCGAGGCTGCGATCACGCCAGACACGAAGGTCCTCTACACCGAGACGATCGGCAACCCCTCGGGTGTCATCGCCGACATCGAGGCTCTCGGTCAGATCGGTCGTCGCCACAACATGCCGCTCGTCGTCGATTCGACGTTCGCGACGCCGTGGTTGTGCCGCCCGCTCGAGCACGGTGCCGACATCGTGTTGCATTCGGCCACCAAGTTCATCGGCGGGCACGGCACCAGCATCGGTGGTGTGATCGTCGAGTCCGGACGCTTTCCCTGGGACAGCGGCCGATTTCCCCGGCTCACCGATCCAGTCCCCAGCTACAACAACCTGTCGTGGACGGGCAACTTCGGCGAATACGCATTCTGCACTGCGCTGCGCTCGGAGCAACTGCGTGACGTCGGGGCCACGATGGCTCCGTTCAACGCCTTCCTGCTTCTGCAAGGTCTCGAGACGTTGCCTCAACGGATGAACGAACACGTGGCCAACGCACAAGCCGTCGCCGAATGGCTCGACGGTGACGAACGCGTTGCGTGGGTGGCATTCGCTGGACTATCCGACAACCCGTCGCATCATCTCGCCCAGAAGTATTTGCCCGCTGGACCCGGTGCGATCTTCACATTCGGCGTCAGCGCACCGGATCCCGAGAAGGCTCGCATGGCGGGCCAACGCTTCATCGAATCGCTCACCCTGATCAGCCACCTCGCCAACGTCGGAGACGCCAAGACTCTGGTGATCCATCCCGCGTCCACGACTCACCAGCAGTTGAGTACCGAGGCGATGGAGCGGGCAGGAGTCGGGACCGACATGATTCGATTGTCGATCGGCCTCGAGGACCTCGACGACATCCTGTGGGACCTCGATCAAGCGCTCTCAGCCGCCCAGGAGGTTCTGTGATCTCGTACCAGCCACCATCGGCAATCGAACGGAAGGCAATCCTCGATTCGGCACGATCGATCGCCATCATCGGCGCATCGAGCAACCCCAGCCGCGCCAGCAATTTCGTGATGACCTACCTGCAGAGCTCGATCTGTGACTTCGACCTCTATCCGGTCAATCCCGGTGAAGCGGAGATCAACGGAGTGCAGTGTTACCCCAGCCTCGATGCTGTGCCCGTGATCCCCGACATCGTCGACGTGTTCCGAACCGCCGACGCCTGCCCCCAAGTTGCCCAAGAGGCCGTGGCCAAAGGCGCCGGAACACTCTGGCTTCAGCTCGGAATCTGGAGCGATGAGGCGGCCACGATCGGGCTGAACGGTGGCTTGAAGGTCGTGATGGATCGGTGCACCAAGATCGAACACGCCCGTTTCGCCGGCGGGCTCCACCTCGCCGGTTTCGACACCGGCGTGATCGACAGTCGTCGCTGACCCATAAATCGTCGCCCGGGTACATCCGACCGAAAAATCGTCGCCCGGGTACACACAGTGTCGTGGCGCGACGACAGAACGGCCGAATGTGTTCGGGCCACGACAGAACGAGCGGGCGAGGAACATGGCGACGGTGGAACCGCTGCCGATGTCGCGCTAGCGTCCGCTACACACCGGCATCTCCGGTGCCTCGCAGTTCGGTCTGCCTCGACACCGTCACCACTTCCGAGGCGCACACGATGCATACATCTCTCGATATTCGAGCCATCGACCTGTTCCGAGCCCAGGCCGGTGTTCTCACCCGAGCCCAAGCGACGCAACTGGGCTACAGCTCCCGGCAGATCACCTATCGGCTCGGCACCAACCAATGGATCAACCTCCGACGTGGCATCTATCGCCACCGAGCGTTCGACGTGAGCCCCGAGATGGCAATCTTCGCCCTGACCTTGGCGAACAACGGCTTCGCCAGTCACCGGTACGCAGCCCGGCTTCACGGGCTGGAACCCGAGCTGTGGGCAGCTCCGGAGGTCACGGTGAGGCGCGGCACACACCTCAAACCCGGTGTGGATTTTCCTCCGATCTCGATCCACGAGTCCACCCAGATCGGCAGCGCCGATCTCATGGAGATTGATGGCATCGCAGTGTCGGGCGTAGCGAGAACCATCATGGACGTGGCTGCGGTGGAGCCCCGACGCTGGTGGATTCTTGCTCTCATCGACTCGGCGAAGCGCAAGGGCCTCGTCGATGACCTCGCCTTGGAAACCTGCCTCAAACGACATGCCAGAAGAGGACGCGACGGAACTGTTCGATTCCGTGAAGCCGTCTCGGTCGCCGCGGCCAGCGGCACGCCCGCGATCGGACACAGCAGCCGACAAGTAGCGGCGATGGCGGCGAACCGCGGGCTCCCCTACCCCTTCCTCGAAGAACCCGTGTTCGGACCAGGCGGCGACCTGATCGCCCAGACCGACTTGTCATTCGTCGTCCCAGTGGTTGGATTCCTCGATGGCTATGGGCCCCACAAATCACGATCTCAGATGAACAGGGACCGGTCTCAGCGGCAACGGCTCCGCGACCTTGGGCTGTGGGTTTTCGAGTTCACCTGGGATCAGATCACGAAGTCGCCGGGTTACGTGAGCGGATCACTGGTCACCACCTACCGACGGGCGGAACGGGCGGCAATTGAGCAACCGGTTCGCTACGAATGGTGGACCCGGCGGCGTAGCCCGGTCCGCCGGTCAGCCTGATCTGTCGTCGCCCAGCGACATTCTGCTGTTCTGGCGTCGGGTGAGAACACACGTTGTTCTCTGGTGACGATTTTTGGGGGGCGGGGGGCGGGGGCGGGGTGACGGTTGATTTCCGGTCAGACCGGGACGCAGGCGAGCGTTGTCCACGTCTGGGGCGCCGCACCGCGTGCGGCACCGGTGTCGGGGTTCCAATACTCGGCGAAACCGGTGGTGAGTGCGGCCCGACCCAACGACTCCATCAGCGCGCCAGCGACGTCATCCCGACCGGCCCGGCGGCCGGCGAGAGCCAACAGGTAGGTGAGCTGAGGCCACGCCGGTCCCCTCCAATAGGCATCAGGATCGAAACTGGGTTCCTCGCGATGGACCCCGCACGGTCCGAACTCAGCGCCGTAGGCGGACGGATCCAACAGCTCATCAAACGCCTCGTCCCGCGGGTCAACCAGCAGCGGCAGGAGGCCATCGAGCGTCCGTGCGGTTCCCGACCCGGTATCGGCGTCGGTCCAGGTGCGGCGGTCCGGGTCCCAGCGGTCCCGAAGCGCGACCACCAACTCCCGCGCATCTCCGCATTCGACACCGGCCGCCGAAGCCTCCCAACAGTTCCAGATGACGAGTGCGGTGAACCCGGCCGACCCGGCGGTGAACAGCCGAGACGGTTGTGGCGTGTCGCCCACCATCTCGAGATCAGCAACGATGTCGTTCTTGACCTCCCGCCACCGCTCCCGCACATATCCCCCCGGGCACCAGTCATCCCAGCGGGCCGAGTCGTCGCACCCGGTCTCCCACGGGTGGAACACCGCTACGAGCCCGTTGACCCGGGGCCGGTCGTCGATGAGATGGCGAATTCCTCGGCTGACCCTGCCCCGCAGGTCGACCCCCGCATCGAACCCGGTATCGGCCAACACCCGCAGGGCGTGACCATACATCGGGGGTTGGGTGATCACCGAGGTCAAGGGCCGACCCCAGTAGGCGGCACCGGCACTTGGATCCAGCCAATAGTTCATGTGTGGAACGAAGCCGCTTGAAGCCTGGTTGGCGAGGGCTGATCGGAGTTCCTCAACCCCCCGCTCGTCGCCGAACGCGGCCCACGTCACCGAATGGAAACAGGAGTCCCACAGCCACTGATGGGGGTACACGGTCTGGTTCGGGACGCAGAACCCGGCCTCCTCTTGCCAAGCGGCCCGGAGCACCTCGCGACATTTCAGTTTGAGATCGAACGGGCTCACCGATCCGAGTTCTAGCGCTTCGACAACCGAAAATCGTGCCCGACCACAGAATTCGGCGGCTGCCGATACAGACTGGAAGTGTGGGAAAGATTGCAATGCTGTCGTTCCGGCTGGGCGGCAGCGATGGTGTGTCGGTCGTTGCCCGGTTGTGGTCGCGGATCCTGCTCGAACACGGCTGGAACGTGGTAACCGTTGCCGGTGAGGGGCCGGTCGACCGGATTGTCTCCGGTCTCGAGATCGGTGCGGTCGAACCTCCGATGTACGGCGAGGTAGAAGCTGCGATCGAAGACGCCGACGTCGTCATCGTCGAAAACCTGCTCACCATCCCCATGAATCTCCCAGCCTCAACGATCGTTGCCGAGGTTCTGCGGGGCCGGCCGGCACTGCTTCACCATCACGACCCACCGTGGCAAAGGAGCCGGTTCCGCCTCGTCACCGATCTACCGGTAGACGATCCTGCGTGGAGACATGTGACGATCAACCGACTGACCCAGCGTCAGTACGACCAGCGGGGCATCAGTGCCCAAACCATTTACAACCCGTTCGACACCGCCGAACCAGCAGGCCGACGAGACCGAGAGCGTGCTCGGATCCTCGAAGCGGCCGGCCGTGAAGATCCCGACACCGTGCTGATAAGCCACCCTGTCCGTGCCATCGCACGTAAAAACGTGCCGGCAGCGCTGAGCATCTGCAGTCGAGTCGCAATCGACACCGGCCGCCCTGTCCTCTACTGGCTACCGGGCCCGGCCGAGGAGGGATACGCGAAAACCCTCGAAACGCTCATGTCCCGCGCACCCGTTCCGGTGGTGCGGGCCGGCGCGAGCTCCATGCCAGATCTCTACGCCGCATCCGATCTGGTGGTGTTCCCCAGCGAGTGGGAAGGATTTGGGAACGTTCCGGTCGAAGCGTCGATCCACCGACGCCCCGTCGTGGTCGGCGACTATCCCGTGGCCGCCGAGTTGATCGAGTTGGGTTTCAGCTGGTTCGCACCAGACGATCGCCACGCAATCGCCAGCGCCGTATCGCACCCATCCGCCTATGCTGAACAGGCCGCCCACAATCGAGGTGTGGCCGAGAAGTTTCTCAGCGTGAAAGTGGTGGGCGACCAAATGAAGTCGCTGTTCGAACAATCTGGATGGAGTCCATGACGGTCTCAGGCCGCCAGTACGGCAACGATCCGGTCCGTGCCCAGCGCGAGCGGGTCCGCACGCTGGTGAGTTACGGCATCCGCAGCGGAACTGCCCTGTTCGGGATCGCCACCACCCTGTTGATCCTCGGTTTGCTGGTAGGCCTCAATGATGTGATCACCGGATTGGTGCTCGCATGTATCATTCTCGGTTCCATTGCTCTCGCCCCAGCCCTGGTGTTCCACTACGGCGTCAAGGCAGCGGATCGAGAAGACCGAGCAGCAGGCAGACAATGACTTCAGACGTCGAATTCCATCCCAGCGGCTCACGGTCAGATGGTGCGGCCCCAACCGAAGGCGAACGCCTGCCTGCCGCCGCTCGGCGCGAGCAGCTGCTGGCCGTCGGACGGCAAGTCTTTGCAGAAAACGGTTTCCACGACACCGCCATGACCGACATGGCAAAGGCCGCCGGCGTCACCAAACCGGTGCTCTACCAGCACTTCGACTCCAAACGAGACCTTTACGGGGCGATCTTGCGCGACGTCGGTGACACCCTCACCGAAGCGGTATTCGCAGCGGCAATGTCGGCCGAGAGCCCACGCGAGCAGGTCAGCTCCGGTGTGGGAGCTGCGGTCGACTTCGTGGCCAAGAACCCCTACGGGTTTCAGGTTCTCCTCGCGGCCGGGTCCTCCAGCGATCCCGAATTTGTCTCGATCGCACAAGGCTGGCGGAACTCCATGGCCGATCAGATCGCAGCACTGATCGTTGTGGAAGGGATGTCAAGGTCGCACCAGGAAGCCTTGGCCTACGGTGTCGTCGGGATGGTCGAGTCCATGATGAGCCGCTGGCTCAGTTCTCCCGAGCCCGAGCTCGACGCAGACCAGTTGGCGGCCGACCTCACCGCACTGGCGTGGTCGGGATTGCGAGGGCTTTCGTGACATCAGCGCCGCACTCGCCCCCGAGCGATCGGGGCTCATGCGACTGACCGGCCACAACGAGCACGACCCGGGCGCCGCCGAGCGCCGCTCTGGAATCGCATCCAACGACAAGGCCTACGAGTCCGTCTGGGACTACCCCAGACCACCGGCGTTGGATCTGGTCGGTTGGAACATCAAGGTCGTCCACAACGGGATCACCATCGTTGACGCGCCTTCGGCGATTCGAGTGCTGGAAACAAGCCAACCTCCGGCGTACTACATCGACCCTCAGTTCATCCAAATGGAGCACCTCACCCGAACCAGCTCCACCTCTTTTTGTGAGTGGAAAGGGATGGCGAGCTATGCATCGGTTGATGCCGCCGGAGTACGGGCTGAGAACGCGTGTTGGAGTTACTCAGAACCGACCCCCCGTTTCGTCGAGATCGCCGGCCATTGGGCCTTCTATGCCCAGTCCGTCGAGTGTTCGGTCGATGGCGAGCCGGTGATTCCCAACCCCGGGTCCTTCTATGGCGGCTGGATGACCGCACACATCACCGGTCCGGTCAAAGGCGCACCCGGCACCCTGCACTGGTAGCTCTTTGTTCACGAGGACGGCCCCTCCCGAATCCCGTCAGGGTTCCTAGAATGCTGCTGTGAGAATCAGTCTGACCGGCGCCAGCGGTTTCGTTGGCTGCAACATCGCAAAGGTCTTGGCCGACCGTCACGGCGACGACGTCTTCGCCGAACGAGTTGACATGACCGACCGGGCGGCGGTCGAGCACCACGTGAACGATCACCAACCCGAGGCCATCATTCACTGCGCCATCTTGAACGACTGGGATCGGATGTGGGGCGACCGGCAGTTCGCATGGGACTGCTATGTGGAAGCGACCCGCTACTACAGCGAGGCAGCGCAGCGGGCCGGGATCCCGTGTGTGGTCGTCAGTACCGACTGGGTCTTCGACGGCACGAGAGGCAACTACACCGAAACCGACGTCCCCAACCCCACCAACTTCTACGGATTCTTGAAAGCAGCAAGCGAGATCGTGGCCCTCGATCGTGGCGCCACCATCGCCAGGGTGAGCGGAGTCAACGGGCCCCACTGGGCCCGTCCATCCACCCCGAGAGCCCAAGATCCCGGCTTCGGGTATTTCGTCGCGTCGATCGTGGACGCCCTCGAAGACGGCAAGCCCTTCACCGTTTGGGAGTCCGACCTCATCAACTCCAAGGCTTCGCCCTCGCTGGCATCGATGTGCGGAGAAGTGATTCGTGTTGCGCTCGCAAACCCAGACGTGGCGGGCAAGATCGTGCACTGCTGTGGTTCCGAAGCGGTCACGCGGCGCGAGTTGGCGCTCAAGACCTGTGAGGTCTTTGCTCTCGATTCATCGTTGCTCAGGTTCGGTCAACCACCGGCGGCTGAACTCGAAGGCAAGGTCTTTCCGCACGACACCTCACTCGATGCCACCTGGACCAGCCACACACTGGGCACTCCTCTTCCGACAGTCGTTGAACTGCTCGAGGGATTTCTGCACGAACGTACGACCGGGGAACTCGCCCACTTCACATGACGACCACCGAGGCGAAAGCGATCGATCCGCTCCAGGTCATGAGCCTTGTGGAGGAATGCAGCATACCTTCGTTGACCTTTTTCAGGGCCGAATCAACCACGATCGACAACAAGCTCAGCACCGGCTTCGACCCCGTCACTCAGGCCGATCGCATCGTTGAGGAGCTGCTGCGGTCTGGTCTCAACGAGCTCTATGGCGAGCTCCCGGTCATCGGCGAAGAGCACGGGGTGACGGGGGATCCTACGAGTGGGCTGGCCTGGATTATCGATCCGATCGATGGCACCCGGGCCTTCATCAGCGGACAGCCCCAGTGGGGGACGTTGCTGGGGCTACTCCAGAACGGAACCCCTATCGGTGGTTGGCTTCATATGCCGGTTCTCCATGAGTCGTGGTGGTCCTTGAACGGCGAGGCGGGCGGGTCGTCACCACATCCCCATCGCGGGCGGGTGTCGAATTGCACTGAGCTCGCCAGCGCAACGATGGTGACCACTCATCCCTCGATGTTCCAAGGTAGAGACGCAGGTCGGTTCTGGACGCTGGAAGCCGTCGTGAACCTCAGCCGTTTCGGCGGGGATTGCCACAACTACGCATTGTTGGCCAACGGCGACATCGACCTGGTGGTCGAGAACCAGATGCAGACCTACGACATTCTGCCGCTGGTGCCGATCATCGAGTCCGCGGGCGGAGTGGTGACCGATGGCAACGGCAACCCGCCCCTCGAAGGCGGAATGATCATCGCCGCCGCAACACAGGAACTGCACACGGCAGCGTTAAAAGCGATGAACGAGCCCTAGAAGCTTCAGACTTCTAGGCCAGCAGCAGGTTGATGCGCTCGGCGGAAGAACGGACCAGCTTTTCGAACTCGTTCTTGCGGCTACCGGGGAAACGGAACGATGGGCCGTGGATGTAGACCCCTCCTACGACGTCGCCGGAACTGGCGATCAGGGGCGCCGAGAGCGCGGTGATGCCGTCCTCCAGCTCATCAACAGTCCACGCAATACCGTCATGGCGGACCTTGCGGATCCGCCGACGCAGTGCGTCCGGATCGGTAACCGAGTTGGATGTTCGGCTCTCCAGAGGTCGGCTGAGGTAGTTGTCGATCGCATCGTCGGGCCACGATGCCAACGCCACCAAACCCGACGAGACCAGATGCATCGGTAGCCGAGTGTTGACCCAGTCCCGAAGCTGCACGCTGGTCTCGGGACGATGTTCGGCGATGAAGTGGACGACATAGCCGGAGGTGATCGATAGCCCGACCGCCTCGTTGGCCTCGACGGCCAGCGACTGAAGCTCATCCTCGGCCAACGCAGCGAGGCTTCGGTTGGCGTCGACACCGCTGGCGATGGTCACGATGCCGGGCCCAATGCGGTACAGATTGACGTTGTCGATCCGCTCGACCGCGGTGAGCCCCTCGAGGGTGGCCAACAACCGCGATGTCGTAGAGATCGGCAGGTCGACGTGGCGGGCGATCTCGCTGAGCGTCGCTGGACCAGATCCCAGCGCGTCAAGAATACTGAAGGCCCGCTCGACACTTTGTACTGCTGTTGCCACCTGAACGCTCCCTTCGTCGGACCAGAACGAGTTTCCATCATACGATAACTTTCCATCTGTTGGAAATACGCCCGTTACATGTGGCACACTTGGACACCCGTATTCGAACTTCGTCTGGGCCCGTCGATGCGGGCCAACTATCGCCTGGAGGTGTGCCGGCATGTCGGAAGAATTTGACGAGATTAACCTCGAAGAGTTGAACGACGAAGACCTCGTCGCTCAAATGCACGACGATCTCTACGATGGCCTGGCCGACGAGATCGCCGAAGGCACCAACATCCTGTTGGCCCGCGAATGGGGAGCGGACAAGGTGCTCAACGATGCATTGGTCGAAGGGATGAGGATCGTCGGAATCGACTTCCGCGACGGCATTCTCTTCGTGCCCGAGGTGCTCCTGGCCGCGAACGCCATGAAAGCCGGGATGGCCATTCTCCGACCCCTGCTGGCCGAGACCGGTGCTACATCGGTTGGCAAGGTCGTCATCGGCACCGTGAAGGGCGACATCCACGACATCGGAAAGAACCTGGTGGCCATGATGCTCGAAGGCGCTGGCTTCGATGTGGTCGACCTGGGCATCAACACCGATGTCGACGAATACCTCGAGGCGCTCGAGGAGCACAAGCCTGACATTCTCGGCATGTCCGCTCTCCTCACGACCACCATGCCGTACATGAAGGTGGTGATCGACACCATGATCGAAAAGGGTCTCCGCAACGACTACATCATCCTCGTCGGTGGTGCCCCTCTCAACCAAGAGTTCGGTGATGCGATCGGTGCCGACGGCTACTGCCGCGACGCTGCGGTTGCGGCCGAGATGGCGAAGAGCCTGGTCACCGATCGCCGCGAAAAGGCGAACGCGTAGCAGGGCCTCATGCCACGTCGCAGAACTGGACCAGAACTGGTCATCATCTACTGGCGGGACATCCCCACCCACGTCAACGGAGTTGACGGCCGCACCAAACACCAATTCCCGCTGAAGCCCCGTTTCGAACAGGCGGTCGACCGGGCCGCGATGCGCGAGGGTTTGAGCGAAGCGTCGGCATACATCGGCGAGGTCCGACGGGAGAGTCGCCCTGCGGGTGAAGATCCGCGGGCCGAGGCCGAAGCGCTGGCCGCAGCGCTCGATGCCAAATTCACCCTGGAAACCCTCAACATCTACGTCGCAAACGGGGGCTTCGCTCCCGAAGGAGTGCCCCAATGACCGAGACCATCCTCAGCTCCGCAACCAAGGAAGTTGTGATCGGCTTCGACCGACCGTTCGTCATGATCGGCGAGAGGATCAATCCCACCGGCCGCAAGCTTCTTGCGGCAGAGATGAAGGAGGGCGACTTCTCCCGGGTCGAAGCTGACGCCATCTCCCAGGTCGAGGCGGGTGCCCAGATGCTCGATGTGAACGCAGGCATTCCGCTCGCCGACGAGCCGGCTCTGCTCGCTCGCGCCATCCAGCTGGTCCAAAAGGTGACCGATGTGCCTCTGAGCATCGACAGCAGCATCATCGATGCGCTCGAAGCTGGTATGGCCGTGTACGAGGGCAAGCCGCTGATCAACTCAGTGACCGGGGAAGACGAATCCTTGGATCGGGTGCTTCCCCTGGTGGCTAGGCACGGTGCGGCAGTGGTCGCCATCTCCAACGACGAGACGGGAATCTCCGAAGACCCCGATATCCGTTTCAAGGTCGCGGAGAAGATCGTGCATCGGGCCTCCGACTACGGGATCCCAGCCTGCGACGTCGTTGTCGACCCGCTGGTGATGCCGATCGGGGCAATGGGAACCGCGGGCCGACAAGTGTTTGCGTTGCTGCGGCGCCTGAAGGAGGAGCTTGGGGTCAACACCACCTGTGGTGCATCCAACGTGAGCTTCGGCCTACCCAACCGGCACGCCATCACCGCCAACTTCTTGTCCATGGCCATCGCCAATGGCATGACGAGCGCAATCATGAGCCCGCTGCACGCCGAGGTGAAGAGTGCGATCAAGGCCGCAGACGTCCTCATGGGTAACGACCAGGACTGCGGGGCATGGATCGCCGCCAACCGGGATCCCAACGCCGCCGAGGGCGCGAGGGCCCGCCGGACCGGCGGCCGTCGCCGCAGGTCATAGGCACCCCCGGGTTGCCGAACGAAGGGCCAGTCACTGTGTCGGGTGAACAACACAGGGTTGTCTTCACTCCGTCGGGACTGGAGACCAAAGTAGGCACCGGCGAGTCCGTTCTTGACGCCGCCCGCTCGTTGGGTGTCGACATCGATTCGGTCTGTGGTGGCCGCGGCATCTGTGGGCGTTGTCAGGTCACGGCGCCTACCGGTCGCTTCGACAAATGGGCGCTCACCGTAGAAGAGGACGCGCTTTCGCCGATCGGCCCAACCGAGTCGGGCTACCACGGCAAACGCCCACTCAAACCGGGGCATCGTCTCAGCTGCCAAGCGCAGGTGGTCACCGAAGTGATCATCGATGTCCCCCCTGAGTCCCAAATCAACAAACAGATCGTGCGCAAGGAAGTGAACCTCGAGGGAATCACGCTCGACCCAACCGTCCACCTCCACTACCTCGAAATCCCGAAGGCGGTGCTGGGTGACGATGCAACCGCGGCCGATCTGATCGTCGACGCCCTCGAGACGCAGTGGAACCGCCCGGGGGTCCGAATCGCCACCCGACTTCTTCAATCCCTCCACCGCGCGGTCACCTCTCCCGAGGGCGGGGCGACGGTCGCGGTGTCCACCGCCGAAGGTTCAGCCACGGTGGTCGCGATCTGGCCCGGCTTCTACGACGATGCAACCGGAATAGCGATCGACGTGGGATCCACCACGATCGCCGGGCATGCGATCGATCTCGAGTCCGGTGAAGTGCTCGCCTCAGCGGGTCGGATGAACCCACAGATACGGTTCGGCGAAGATCTCATGAGCCGAGTCAGTTTCGTGATGATGAACCCCGACGGGCTCGAAGAGCTCACGTCTGCGGTGCGAGGTGCACTTGCCGACCTCATCGATGAACTGCGCGAGACCGCCGGCCGTAGCGCCGATTCGGTGCTTTCGATCTCGATGGTCGGAAACCCGGTCATGCATCACATCCTCCTCGGCATCGACCCGACACCGCTTGGGGCAGCCCCGTTCCTCTTGACCACTGCGCGTGCCATCGTTCTCGATGCACCCGACCTCGATCTTCGATATGAGAACGCCCAGGTGTACATCGGCCCATGCATCGCAGGCCACGTCGGCGCCGACACCGCTGCCGCAGTCCTCGCCGAAGGTCCGCACCGCTCCCCACGCACCCAACTTCTCGTCGACATCGGCACCAACGCCGAGATCGTTCTCGGCAATCAGGACCGGTTGTACGCCGCCTCCTCCCCCACC
>JBLYYW010000515.1:0-3968 GCA_048550155.1 Acidimicrobiales bacterium
ATCGTTCCGATTCCGTCGCCCACGTTACTGATGACCGATGCGGTGAACAGCTTCCAGTACGCACGGCCCAACGGCGTCGTCGGCTGGGGCGCCGGAGACTCGGTATCGCTGGCCGTGGCCGTCACCGACTCAGTATTGCATCCTCCAACCGCACCGAGCCGTCCAAGTTCAGCTGGACCTCCGACACGTCTTCAGAGAGCAGCCGCGCACTCACATGTGAGAAAACCGGAATGATCGGCATGTCCTGGTTCAAATGGTCCGAGATCAACGCCACCATGGCTGCACCGTCGTCTGAGTAGGGGTTCTCCAGCTGTAAGATCCGATCGGCGATCTCATCGATCTCAGGGTTGTGGTAGCCGAGGGTGGTGTTGCTCTCTCCCACGAAGAGTGGTTCGAGGAACGACATCGCGTGTGCGAAATCGACACTCCATCCAACGCGATACGGCCCTGTATGGGTGCCTGCCTCGATCGCCTCGAAATACGCGGCCGAGCTTTCGGGTTTGAAGCGGACTTCAATACCGAACACTTCAGCCCATTGTGCACCAACGGCCTGCACCCAGGCTTCGTGACCATGACCGGTGTTGAATCCAAGTTCGATGGCGTCGGCCCCAAACCCGCCTGCAGACTTGATCAGCTGTCGCGCCCGGTCGGGGTCATAGACACATGCTTCACAATCACCGGGAGTTGATCCTGGACTGCCGGCCGGAGCGAACCCGACCGCAGGCTGCTTGCCGTCCGCGAAGACCTGTTCCACCAGGCGCTCGCGATCGATCGCGAGGCTCATGGCCCGTCGGACCTCTGGATTGTCAAAGGGCGGCTGGCCCAAGGGAAACGCCAGGTAGTTGTAGGCGCCGAGGGCCCGGTCAATCACGTGGTCCTTGGATGGGCCTCGGCGAAGCGCATCGAGTTGGGTGACGGGCACGTGAGATATATCGAGACTCCGCTCCGCAAACATCGACTCGACCGAATCGAAGAACTCGACACGTACGACATGACCGATGCCGTCGATCGGCGTGAGCGAAAGCGGCGAACTCCCATCCCAAGGGTCCAGGGTCGCGAACGGCCCGTTTCCGATGGGATACACCGCTGCCATCTCACTGTCCTCGATCGCGGCTTGGGAACGAGGGGCAAACGCAACGTGGGCGAGCAGGGACGGAAGGAGCGAATTCGGCTCGGTGAGTGTGATCGCAAGGGTCAAGGGGTCGAGAGCGGCGAGGCCCGAGATCGTGTCTGACTCGGCCAGGGCTACAGCTTCGAATCCTTCGATGCCTGCTTCGATGCCGAGGTAGGCATTGGGCGACGCGTTCTGAGGGTCGGCCAGGAACGTGATCCCAGCGATGAACGACTCGGCGGTCACCGGCTCTCCGTTGTGAAAGCTCCCTTCCGGATCGAGGTAGAAGGTCCATTCGGTGTTGTCGGTCGTTTCCCAGTCAAGGGCGGCGCCGGCGATCGGGTGCGCCAGGCGATCGAGACCGACCAGAGGTTTGAATACCAGTGACGCGATTTCTTCTTCGGTCTCGGTTTGGAAATAGGCGGGGTCGAGCGAGGATGTGTCGAGCCCACCCAATCGCAACACCGGAAGATCCTCAGCTGCAGTCTGGCTGGCGCCCAACACCGTGGGTGTGGTGGATTCGTCTTGAGCAAGGGAGACCCCGACTCCGGCAGTCTCGGTGAGTGCCGCGCCACACGCACACAACACGAGCCCTCCGAGCAGGCCAGAGAAGAGATACGCGCTGGTTCGAAGTTGGTTCCTCCACACGGCAGCGAACATAGTGACGTTGTGAACGCAAAGTGGGGTGGTAATTACCCAGGGGGGAACCTCTCCTCAGCGACCGCTGGGCAGTTCTCTTTCTAGACCCCTTCGTATCGCCACCGTGTGAGGAAATCGATCACGCACGGAGAATCCGACCGCAACTGAACTTAGTTGCCTTTGGACTTGAAAACCGTTTCCGACTCGGGCCAACTACTGGAGGCGGAACTGGACGATTCGGGTGAAGTCGTCGGCGTTGAGCGCGGCCCCACCCACGAGGGCACCGTCGATGTCGGGCTGGGTGAGAAGTTCGTTGGCGTTGGCTGGCTTCACCGAGCCTCCGTACTGCACCCGAACCGCGTCGGCTGCCTCGTCGCCATAGATTCCTCGTACCCCCGCCCTCACGTGGTGGCACATGGCCTGGGCATCCTCAGCCGAAGCGGTGCGGCCGGTGCCGATAGCCCAGATCGGTTCGTACGCGATCACGAGACCGGCGACCTGCTCGGCGGTGAGACCGGTGAGCGCCGCCTGCACCTGGGAACCAACTTTGGTCTCAGCGTTGCCGGCGTCACGTTCCTCCAGTGTTTCGCCGCAGCACACGATCGGGATCATCTCCGCGGCAAGGATCGCCTTCACTTTGGCGTTGACCATCTCGTCGGTCTCGCCGAACACCTCACGCCGTTCGCTGTGGCCCACGATCACGTACTTCACGTTCAGCTTGGCCAGCATTGACGGAGCGATTTCACCGGTGAATGCGCCCTTCTCCTCGAAGTGACAATGCTGGGCACCCAAGATGAACGGCAGCTTGTCCGAGTCCAGCACGGTCTGCACGGTGCGAATGTCAGTGAACGGTGGATGGACCGAGACGTCGACCAACTCGATGTCGTCTCCGGTGATTTGATAGCTGAGCTCCTGAACCAGCTTCATCGCCTCGAAGTGGTTGAGGTGCATCTTCCAGTTTCCGCTGATCAAGGGACGGCGTTGCGACATGCCCAGATCCTACCCACCCAAGAGGCTGTCCAATCTGGTTCTCCCGAATGGCTATGAACGAAGGGCGGCGAGCCCCGGAAGGTCGCCTTGTTCGATCAGTTCGAGCGAGGCACCGCCGCCGGTTGAGACGTGGTCCATGTCCATGTCGATTCCGAACTGTTTGGCGGCGGCAGCAGAGTCGCCACCCCCGACAACGGTGAACGCGCCCGTCTCGGCCATCGCAGTGGCGATGGTGCGGGTTCCGGCCTCGAATCGAGGATCCTCGAAGACGCCCATCGGGCCGTTCCACAACACCGTTCCAGCCTCGTTGATCACATCTACAAATGCGGCAGCAGTGCCGGGACCGATGTCGACGCCCATGGCACCGGTGGGCAGATCGGCGCCCATCTGACGCACCTCTCCCCCGGCATCAGGATCGAACAGTTTGCCGCCGACGAGTGCGGTGACATCGTGAGGTACGTGGATCGAAGCACCACTGTCGAGAAGCGCCCGACAGGTGTCGATCATTTCCTCCTCCAGCAGCGAATCGCCGACGGTGTGGCCCTGAGCGGCGAGGAACGTGAAGGCCATCCCCCCGCCGATGATCAGCTGATCCACAACTCCAAGCAGAGCCTCGATGACACTGAGTTTGTCGCTGACCTTCGCACCGCCCATGATCGCCACAAAGGGGCGACGAGGCTGATTACGAACGCCCAGCAACACGTCCACCTCTTTGGCCAGAAGACGGCCCATGGCGCCCGGGAGTGTCTGGGGCGGGCCCACGATGCTGGCGTGTTCGCGATGGGATGCGCCGAACGCATCGTTCACGTAGAGGTCCTGGCCGGCGACCAGTTCTGCGACGAACTCCGGGTCATTGGCAGTTTCACCAGGATTGAAGCGGAGATTCTCCAGAAGCTTCACATCGGGAGCCAGTGTGGCGAGATGGGCACGGACCGGTTCCATCGAATACTCGGGATTGGGTTTGCCCTTCGGCCGGCCCAGATGCGAACACGCAGTCACGTTGGCTCCACGATCGACCAACCAGTTCAACGTTGGCAATGCCGACCGAATACGAAGGTCATCGGTGATGACCCCGTCTCTGACCGGCACGTTGAAATCGACCCGCACGAGAACGTTCTTCCCGCTCACATCCCCCAGGTCCTCTAACTCGGGAACCCCGTTGATCATTCTGTTCTCCTCAGATCAAATGTCTGCTGCAGGCAACATTCCGCCGAAATATCTGCTGGCG
>JBLYYW010000516.1:0-3327 GCA_048550155.1 Acidimicrobiales bacterium
GCTGCCCCCGCGGGCCTGGACCTTCCCATCTTCGAAGCCAGCTCAGCGGACCCGGCGGTGCTGGAGTCTGCCGTCAACGACTCGTTCGGTGATTCCTCACTCGACCTGGTTGTGGACATGGGGACCAGCAACTTGACCAGGTCTGAAGCCTTCTGGTCGTTGCTTCCGCGGATGTCCCCCGGCGCCGGGTATCTGCTGCGTCGATCCACACCGAACGACACCATCGCCACGACGGGTCTCGCGGAGCTCGACTCAGCCGAGATCGTTGCAGGGGTGACGCAGATGCCTTCGTACGAGGTCGCGGCCTTGTCGTTCGAGGCGTCGCTGTGTCTCGCCGACGACGCGAGTCCGATCTCTCGGATCGGTTTGGGTCAGTCGTGGGTGAGTATCGAGCTGGCAGCATCGGACTAGAAGGAAGCCTTGGCGTCGCACGGCCCCCGACCTAGCCAGCGTGGTAGTGCCACTCCTCGAACTCGCTCGTGGCATCGAGAATTCTCTCGCAGAGCTCACTGCTCAGACTGTCGCGATAGGCAAACACATAGTCCGTTGAAACGGCGTTTCCATACACGAAGTGTTCGGACTCAAATGACAGATATTCAGTGCGAAACTCGAGGCCAAGGAATTCAAATATCTTCTCGAACTCAGTTTCCGGACTGTTCGACAACTCTTCGAACTGGCTGACCCTCAGGAGCTCCGCGTGAGAGCGAGATGCCCTTCTATACCCTCGGGCATAGCTGAGAAAGCGGTCACGATTGCGCTCGAAGTGCTCGTCCAGCCATGACTCAGCATCTGCGGAATGTCCCGACCAGTTTGCCCAGGAATTCATCAGGGCTCTGGGGTCTCGAACGCTAACAATGCAGGGAAGCGGTGCCTTGTCCAAGACATCGCTCAGGTGAAGCATGTAGACCGGCGTCTTGTCGAATATCGAGACACTCTTGTCGACAATTACCGGAGACAAAGTCCGAGCTCGTCGATAGAACGTCGACCAGTCGTCGGTGTCGCAGATCTCTTCAGCCTCTGCCTTCGAGAGCTTCCACGTCTCGCGAAAGAAGGAATAGTAGGGCTGTTTGGTGTGGAACTCACGCGGTGAGTCAACCAGTAAGACTCCAACTTCATGACCCGAGTCCAGTCGCGGGTGCCGTCGGAGAATCTCGTTGATCAGTGTCGTGCCAGACTTCTCGAAGCCGCACACCAGTGCGCACAACGGGTCCAGCCGGCCGGGCTCCGTCTTCTCGAGGGTCAACGTTCGAGCTGCTCGCGCGCCGAATCAAGAATCGTGGCGACGCTGAAGGCATCGGGATCGATTTCTCCTTCGCCTCGCGTGAACACTGCGAAGTTGTGGTGAAGAACCACATCGGAGATGGTTTCACGACTAACTATCGCAACGTCCACAAGATCTTGAACCAAACGATGGAGCGGTGGCTCCTTCGCCTCTGCGTCTCTCCCGTGAGCGAACTCGAGGTGAACCTTCCAGTCCTCCAGAATATATAGCGCGCCCGGGGGCAGCCGTGGAAACATCACTTCGAACGTAGCCAGCGAAGGCCCATACAGGTGAGATGCGTCATCGATGACAAGATCAACTGGCTCCGACCCGAACTGCTCATCGAGTATCTCATTCATCCTGGGTCGGTCGGACTGGTCGGTGCCGAAGTATGTGCTGATCGAATCGTGCAGCTCCTGGTCTCGGATGTAGTCCGTCAGCCGATCTGCTGCTGTATTGATGTCAATGCAGCAGAGCTGCACCGGTTTCAGCAAGTTCCAGAAGAAGATTGCGGAGCCTCCGGTGAATACACCGACTTCGACCATGTTCTTGATGGTCCGGCCCTTCAGCAGCTCAAGATATGCACCGAGAAACAAGGGGTCCTTGAACAGGATGGTCTCGCCGTCAGCCTGGCGAAGATTGAAGCCTTGGGTGAGGCACAGTGTTGCGCCTTTGCATCGAACCTTTAGATCGTCGAGCCACTCGAACTCTGCATCCGGATAGTACTCTGCGGTCTGTCTTGCCAGATCCCTAGATCGGTGGTCCATGGGCCGTATGGTAACCGCCGAGGCGACTGATGTGATAGTCGGTTGAGGGGTCGTCGAGACGATCCAGAAGTGGTTCCAGGGCTCGTCGGGGCAGCGCTGGCTCGTGTGCTACCAGCGCACCGGCGCGGCGAGAGCCACCGGATCGTGGAGAGCCTCGGGTCTTCCGTGCGGACCGAACTGCCGCGGAGGACCAACTCAACGAGCCCATCCCCTCGACCCGTTCCGGATGGACACGGGCGGCACGAGGTTCAGTAGCCTCGACACCATGGAGTACGTGATGGTGCCCGTTCCCGAGGACCTGGTCGAGGACGTTGACCGGTTCATGAAGTGGATCGTCAACAGGGACTCGATGCCGAGCGGCGAAGGAGATTCGCTGCTGGAGGCGAGTGCAGGTGCCTATCTCGCTGCAGCTCCATCCGCGCGTCTCCTCCTGGTCACGGTGGCCAGGGCAGCTGTGGGTCAGACCCCGATCTCGCTGGCTGAGACCGCGGCGGCGCTGGGGCTCAATCTGCACGAGGCGATGGGCATGGTGGGGGAGGCGAACACCAACTACATCCAGCTCGGGGGCCGTGGCGCCATGGTGCTACCGATTCCCAATCCGGCACCTCTCCCGGAGGGGTGTCCCGCCTGGGCCCACAATGTCTTGGCCATGCGCCCAGATGTCGCCGAGACGTTGCTCGATCTCTGAACCCGCACGCGAGTCGGCGCTCACGCCGAGTGGCAGCTTGCGTCCGTGGGCTCCGTTGAGACCGGCTCCTGGTCAACAGGTAGGCTTGGGAGATGAGCGAGGAACAAGCGGGAAACGGGCTTCCGAGCACTCTTGAGCCCATGTTCGAAGCCAACTCCTTGGACGGCGACCCGACCGCGCTCCGCGAGAGATTGGCGCAAGACGGCTACGTGTTGTTTCGAGATGTGATTGATACGGCGAAGCTGCGGAGCCTGCGGGCACGGATCACCGAAGTGCTGGCAGATCTCGGCTGGATAGAAGGTGGACGCGACCGCGATCTGGCGAAGCCCAGAGTCTTGGCCGTGCGAGAGGGCGAGGATCGGTACTTCGAGGCCTCCGACCGACTTGTTGGAATCGAGGAGCTGTACTCGCTGCCGCATGACCGGGACCTCCAGGCCCTGATGCGCGCCGCACTTGGCGAGTCGGTATTTCCACACCCGCTGAGCATCATCCGTCTCGTCTTTCCCGAACACCCCGAGATAACCACACCCCCCCATCAGGATTTCCGGAACAACCAAGGCACCGTTGATCTGACCGCTACTTGGAGTCCCTTGGCAGATGTTCCGATGGAC
>JBLYYW010000517.1:0-5064 GCA_048550155.1 Acidimicrobiales bacterium
ATCGACCTCGCGACCCATACAGCGTTTTCACAGGTCATCGTGCGAGGGGCCGAGCCGGGGGCCGAGATTCGGGCGACGGATCCTCAGACCGGCGAGACCTTGCAGACCGGAGTGGTCTCCGACGCTGGGACCGTTGCGCTCTTGGGGCTGCCCGAACAGGACGTCCGACTTGATGTGTGGTCCGGCGGCAAGCTGGTCGCACACGCAGGGTCGGTGAACCTTCCCGGGGTCGAACCACCGGCCCAGCGACACTACGACGCCCAACTACTCCAGCCCGGGTTCAACTACATCGAAACCCGTGATGGCACCCTCCTGTCAGCGTTCGTGACGATGCCCGCAGGGTCGGTTGATCCTGATGTCTCGTTCCCGACCCTCGTCGAATACTCCGGCTACGCGCTCTCGAACCCCAATGGGACCGATCCAGCCCGGCTCACCATCCCGCTGCTTGGCTATGCGCTGGTTCAGGTCAATGTCCGTGGAACCGGTTGCAGTGGGGGTGTGTACGACGGATTTGCGCAGCTGGAGCGCCTGGACGGGTACGACGTAATCGAGACCGTGGCTGCACAATCGTGGTCGGACGGAATCGGCATGTGGGGCATCAGCTACCCCGGCATCATGCAACTCCACGTCGCCTCCACCCGTCCGCCCAGCCTCGACGCAATCGCTCCGCTCTCGGTTATCGCTTCCATCGACGAGACTTTGTTCCCTGGCGGGATCTTCAACAATGGCTTTGGTCAACGATGGACCACCGAGGTAGGTGCTGCTGCCGAACCTCTTGGTCAGCCTTGGACCCGCGATGTCATCGCCGCCGGTGACACGCTCTGTGAAGACAATCAATCATTGAGGATCCACAACCCTGATCTTGTGTCCTCCGCACTCAACAAGCCCTTCTCCACAGAACTGAGCCGCACCAGGTCCCCTGAGTCGTTTGTCGGTGAGATCACGGTTCCGGTCTATCTCGCCGGGGCGTGGCATGACGAGCAAACCGGTGGCGGCTTCACCCAGCTCCTCGATGACTTCGACAACGCCTCGTCATTTCGGGCGACCCTCTACAACGGTTTGCATATCGATCCTCTCGCTCCGGCCGTTCTTGCACCGCTGCTGGAGTTCTATGACCTGTACGTCGCAAGGCGTTCGCCGCTTGCCAGTCCCCTCCTCGATTTCGTCATCGGCGCCGGCGCTGAGTCATTCTTTGGCGCTGAACTCGCTGTCCCCGAATCCGATCTCGACGGTCTGGACTACGAGACTGCCTTGCAGTTCTATGAGGCCCAGGAACCAATTCGGGTGCTGTATGAGGTTGGGGCAGAACAACCGAATCTCCCTGAGCCCAGGTTTGTGGAGTCGTTCTCGGCCTGGCCGATCGAAGAGACCAACGTGCTGGAGTTTTCCCTGAGAGCCGATGGTGTGCTCCAAACCGAGTCCTCCGAGGTTGACCAGGCGGTGACCGGTCAGTCCGTGGTCGGCTCCTTCACAAGTGACCCGTCCGAGGGATCGCAGTTGACGAGCACCCGGCGCAGTCAGATTTGGGGTGCCACACCCAATTGGCGCTGGCCGCTGGCCGAGGAAACGCACCGGGCTCGTCATGTGACTGCTGGGTTCGAGGAAACCGTCGTTCTCACCGGGAGCGCAGTCGCCGAGCTCTTGGTACGTCTTCCCGACGGGGAACCCGACGCTGACCTGGAGGTCACGCTGTCGGATCTCGCTCCCGATGGCTCTGAGACGTTCATTCAATCTGGCTGGCTGCGACTGAGCCGGAGGGCTGGGGCCGAGGGAAACACTGCTCTGAACCACCGGATCACCAATCGTGAGGGCGACATCCGACCAGTCGACGCCGGGGAAACAGTCGAGGCATCCGTCGGCACTCTTCCCTTTGCACATGTCGTGCGCGAAGGGCACCAGCTGGTGATGACCATCGACACGCCGGGGGCCAGCAGGGCCGAATGGGCCTTCGACGTGATTCCGGATCCCATCAGGATCGAGATACTGGCTGGCTCCGTTCTTCGAGCACCTCAGATTCAGCCTGATGTGATCCAAGTGGCTATTCCGGTCACGGCTCCGGCGTGCGGGTCATTGCGGGCCCAGCCTTGTCGTCCCGGTTCGTCAACGTCAGCCGCCGGAGATGGGTAGGCTTGCTCCGTCCACTCGGGACCGGGCACGAGGTTGTCCGCCAGGGCTACTACGAAAGGGCACCCTCATGTCAGAACTACTCGAAGGAATACTCTCCCAACTCGGCAGCGGAGGCATCTCAGAGATCGCCGACGGACTTGGTATCGACCAGGACAAAGCTTCCTCGGCGGTGGGAATGGCCCTACCGGCAATTCTCGGCGGAATGGCCAAAAACGCCCAGAATGCCGAGGGTGCTCAGAGTCTCACCACCGCATTGAATGACCACGACGAGGGCGTCTTTGGACAGATCGGAGATCTTCTCGGTGGCGGTGGACCCGGCGAAGGGATCTTGGGTCACGTGCTCGGTCAGAAGAGGCCTGCGGTGGAGCAGAACCTGTCTCAGCAGAGCGGTCTCGACCTCGGATCGATCGCCAAACTGCTCCCGATTCTGGCTCCGCTGGTGATGGGCTACTTGAGCAAACAGAAGAAGTCCAACGACCTCGGTGCGGCCGACATCGGCTCCATGCTCGGACAGGAACGTCAGCAGGAGGAGAGGGAGTCGCCTGGGCTCGGCGGGCTCGGCGCGATCCTCGACTCCGATGGCGACGGCTTCGACTTGGATGACGTTGTCGCAATGGCCGGCAAGATGTCCGGAGGGTCAGACTCCTCCTCGAGCCAAGGCGGCGGTCTGGGAGCGATACTCGGTCGCCTGCTGCGACGCTAGAACTCAGGATGCTTGCCCCCACCCTCGACAGCGTTCGGATCTTCTTGCACATCCTTGCTGCAGGCATCTGGGTAGGTGGCCAAATCGTGGTCGCGGGCGTCGTGCCCGGTCTCCGCAGGTCCAGTGGAAGCGCTGGGACCACGTCGCTGGCCAACGGATTCGCGCGCGTCGCATGGCCCGCCTTTGGCCTTGCACTCATCACCGGCATGTGGAGCCTGTTCAGCCGAGACGGGGATTCGTCCAGCGCGTACGGTATGACCTTCGGTATCAAGTTTCTTTTCTACATTGCGGCCGGGGCATCGGCGGTGGCCCACGCCCGCAGCACAAGGGGTCCGGTCATCGCAGCAACCGGAGCGATGGGTCTGCTGTTCAGTCTCGTCGTGATGTTCCTCGGCTCGGTCCTGGCCCATGGATAGAACGGTGGCTCTCTAGATGTCCATTCCCGAGCGACGGACTGATCCCACGGCCGATCTTGTGGTCGTAGCCAACCGGCTGCCGATCCGGCGTGTCGCGTCCGAGGACGGCGGGGAACCGGACTGGGTTGTCTCCCCCGGGGGTCTCGTGTCGGCGTTGGCTCCGGTGCTGGCCGACCGAAATCGGTTTGCGTGGGTGGGCTGGCCGGGCGATGCCGACGCCCCACTCGAGCCGTTCACCCACGACGGCATGCGACTGGTGCCGGTTCCCATGAGCACCGAAGAGCACTCGCTGCACTATGAAGGCATGTCGAACGGAACGCTGTGGCCGCTCTATCACGACAAGGTCGAGCCGGCCGAATTCCACCGCCACTGGTACGACGGCTACCGGCGCATCAACCGGCGATTCGCCGACGAGGTGGCACGAACTGCGGCCGAGCACGCCACCGTCTGGGTTCACGACTACCAACTTCAGTTGGTGCCCGGCTACCTGCGCGCCCAACGACCCGACCTCACCATCGGGTTCTTCCTTCACATACCCTTCCCACCGCCTGAGCTGTTTCAACAGATCCCATGGCGGGCCGAGCTCACCACCGGTCTTCTCGGTGCCGACCTGATCGGGTTCCAAACGTGGGAAGGTGCCAAGAACTTCGCCCGGCTCGCAACTTCGCTGGATCTCGTAGAAACGATCGCCGACACGGTTCTGAGTCGGGACGAACGCACGATTCACGTCAGCGCCTTCCCGATAGGAATCGATGTCGAACGTTACAGCGCGGGGGCCAATAGGCCTGAGATAACCGCCCGTGCCTCGGCGGTCAGGGAACGACTCGGCAACCCCAAGGCTGTACTGCTCGGAGTGGACCGGCTCGACTACACCAAAGGCATCGACGTGCGGTTGCGGGCCTTCAAGGAACTACTGACCGAAGAACACTTTGCTCCCGGGGAGGTCATTCTGGTTCAGGTAGCCGAGCCTTCCCGGGACAACGTCGACGCGTATGTGGCCCTCCGGGAGCGGGTGCAAGGTCTCGTCGGGGAGATAAACGGCGACTTCGCACGGGTCGGTCTGACGCCGGTTCACTACATCCACCAGAGCCGAGATTTCGACGAACTCATGTCGTTGTATCGCAGCGCCGATGTCATGATGGTCACCCCGCTGCGGGATGGGATGAACCTGGTCGCCAAGGAGTACGTGGCAACACGGTTCGACGACACAGGTGTTCTGGTCCTGTCAGAATTCGCCGGTGCGGCCGAGGAACTCACCGAGGCGCTGATCGTCAATCCCTACGACATCGACGGTGTGAAGGCCGCACTCCTCGAAGCGGTCGCGATGCCCCGCGCCGAGGCGAGCCAGCGGATGGCTGCGATGCGGGCCAAAGTGGAAGCCAATCACGCCACCCGATGGGCCGAATCGTTCTTGGATGCGCTCCGCAGCATCACTCAGCGCACCCCGAGCGGCCCCAGCCGAAGAGGCTAACCACGCGGCCCCCTAGGCGTTAGGCCGAATCAGCACCTTGGGCGGGCCGACGGTGGGTGGCACACCGGCTTGGAAAACAGACCCAAGATTGTCGAGGGACGCTGGGGTTCCCTGCTGACGTAGGGCACGGACCCGCAGTCGATCCTGACGCATAAGAGCTTGCACCCGACTGACGTCATCGGCCGAGTAGCCCAGCGACACCTTGAAGTCCGCCTCTCGTGCCAGAAGCGACGTGACCGAAAGGTTGTCGATCCGATCGCCGACGCCGACTGCGGTGATGATCCCTCCCGAACACACCAACGAAAGCCCCGCCGACAAAGCCTCGGCGGTATCGACACAGGCGAACA
>JBLYYW010000518.1:0-3118 GCA_048550155.1 Acidimicrobiales bacterium
GGAGCGGCAGCTTCGGGAGCGACGGCCTCGGGAGAAGCAGTCTCTGGAGCTGCGGGTTCAGGTGTCGCAGCTTCGGCCTCAGCGGCGATTCGAGCTTCACGGGCAGCAGCATCGGCTGCCGCGGCACGGCGGGCCTCAGCCTGTTCCATGGCGATCCGGGCCTCTTCTTCATCGGAGCGCTCGGCCGGGCTGGTGGGCGCACCGGTCCGGTGGGACGCCATCAGCTTGCCTTCGATAACCGCTTCTGCGATCACGCTGGTCATCAGTTCGGTGGCCCGGATGGCATCGTCGTTGCCCGGGATCGGGTACGTGATGAGGTCGGGGTCGCAGTTGGTGTCGACCACGGCGACGATGGGGATGCCCAACTTGCGAGCCTCGGTGACTGCGATGTGCTCCTTGATCGTGTCCATGATGAACACGACGTCGGGCAGCTTCACCATGTTCTTGATGCCACCGATGTTGCGGTCGAGCTTGGTGAGCTCCCGGCTGTAGAGCAGTGCTTCTTTTTTGGGCATGTGCTCGAAGTCGCCGGCAGCGCGCATGCGTTCGTATTCGAGGAGCTTGGCGACCCGCTTGGAGATGGTGTTGTAGTTGGTCAGCATGCCGCCCAGCCAGCGCTGGTCGACGAAAGGCATGCCGATGCTCTGGGCGTGGCGGCGGATCGGCTCCTGCGCCTGCTTCTTGGTACCCACGAACAGCACTGAGCCACCCTTGGCCACGGTGTCCCGCACGAAGGTGTACGCCTTCTCGATGCCGTTGAGGGTCTGGACGAGGTCGATGACGTAGATGCCGCCTCGCTCGCCGTGGATGAATCGCTTCATCTTGGGGTTCCAACGGCGGGTCTGATGCCCGAAGTGGACGCCGGACTCCAGGAGCTGGCTCATGGTTACAACTGCATCTGACATTGATTTCCTCCGGTTACATCCGCTGCCCAGCACCCGATTCACGAATGAAACGAATGACCGTGGATTCAGACAGCGGTCTGGTTGAGTAGGTGCCGTTCGGTCGAACGACGGAGCAAGGATACCGGCCGATCTCCCGCTTCGTTCGTCGAAACCGGTGGGTGGGATAGGTTGCAACAATGCAGCGATCGCTTCATTCCGGGGTGGTTCCTGACGACCATCTGAACGTGGGCTCAGCTGCAACCAAACCTGCGAGCGGAGCGGCGACGTGTGGAGTATGTGAGCCATGCGATCCCTGCCCAAGCGGTGTTTGGATCGTCCCTGCCGTTGGAGTGTTCGGGAGCACCGTTGTCGATCGAACCTGAATTCGAACGCTTCTTCGTGGCCAACTTCGACGATTTGGTTCGATCGCTCACCGTGATCACCGGGGACAGAGAACAAGCCGCCGACTGCGTTCAGGAGGCTTTCGTCAAGGCGTTTGCGCGTTGGCGGCGTGTACGCCGGCTCGACAATCCGGTGACCTGGGTACGACGGGTCGCCATCAACAAGAGCCGGGACACCCACCGATCCGAGCGCCGGCGTCGCCGAAGAGAAGATCGAGTTCGTGCCACTCCCAACGGACCGGACCCCGATGTGGTGCCCGATTCGGCCGATGCTGTGGCCGCTGATCTGAACACCATCGCGCTACTGCAACAACTCCCCCATCGCCAACGCGCCGTGGCAGCGTTGTTCTATCTCCAGGACCTCGGGATCGATGAGATCGCTGAGAGCCTCGGAATCAGCACCGGTGCGGTGAAGTTTCATCTCAACAAGGCTCGAGGGAACCTGCGTCCCCTCGTCGACAAGTCTCTGGACGCGTCGATCGACAGAGGAGCAGCTTCCAATGCCTGACGAACTCGACGACCTGATCGGTGGGCGTCTCCGGGCGGCTGTGCCCAGAGAGAACAACTCCCAGGGTGCACTCGCTGCCGCTCGCCCGGCCATGAGCCGTGCCCGACGGGTTCGCCAGATCCAAACTACGGTTGCGAGCGTTGCGATCTTGGCGGGCCTCGGCGCGGTAGGGCTGGTGGCGCTGAATTCGAGCGATGGCGATCGCAGAACGATCATCGCCGATGCACCGGAGCAGTCGACGACAACAGCCTCGACCACCTCAGGTGTGACCACGACCTCTACACCGACCACGGTGACCCCCGCAACGTCAACTCCGTCCGAACCGCAGGGAACGAGTGCTCCGACAACGGTCCCAGGGTCCACCGAGACAACGAATCCTCCCACTACCCAAACGTCGAGCACATCGGCTCCAACCACAACTCGATCCGGTGAGCTCGGTCCCGGCAGCCACATCATCGACAGCGACTGCGGGTCGATCACCGTCGACATCGTCGACACCGCCGTTGCGCTGCTCGACGTCCGACCGTTACCTGGATTCGACCCGGAAATCGACGATGAGAGCGCCGAGAAGGTAAAGGTCGAATTCGAGGGCGGGGCCGGCCATTGCGAGCTGAAGGTCGAAGGCGAGGACGACGGCGTCTTCTTCTCGGTCAGCAACGAATCGGCTCACGACTGATCTCACGCCGGGTGAAAATGCCCGGCTGAACCAAACCCGAGGTCGGACCGGTGACGTGTCGGGGGTGAAAGGAGATCAATCCAATGCCCATCCCCACCATTGTTTCTCTCAAGTCCGGCGGACTGGTTCTCGGAATCGTCGTGTCGGCCGCCGGCCTGAACATGAGCATCCTGCAGCTGAACGAGGTATCCGAACCGAGCGAGCAGTCGGCTCTTGCGCCGGTCTCATCTGCACCCGAACAGGCCGCCGTGGCGCTTCCGGCTTCGGCCGCAGAGGCACACGTGGTCGCCTCGACAGTGACGACGACGCCGGTGCAGACCACCTCGACCCAGCCGCAGCCCTCCACATCGGCGACATCGTCCACATCGACATCTTCGACAACTTCGCCAACTTCGTCGACTCCTCCGACGACTGTTGCATCGCCGCAAGCCACGCCCCCAAGCACCGAGTATCTGAGCTACACCTTCGATGGCGTTGCAGAGATCGTGGTCGCTCTCCACGACGGCGAGCGCATGGAGTTCTGGTCAGTTGTTCCTGAGCCAGGATGGTCGTTCAACGTGGAGACCCAGACCGCTACGAAGATCAAGATCGAGTTCGGATTCGGTCACGAAGACGAAGACCACGATGGCTACGAGGACGACGACTACGA
>JBLYYW010000519.1:0-3438 GCA_048550155.1 Acidimicrobiales bacterium
AAGCCCACGCCGACCTCGACCGCCTCTACCGGCCCTTCACCACGCCAATCCAATGGCTCCTCAACCGCAGAGCCCACCGAGACGCCAACCACCTCAAGGTCCTGCTCGAACCCGAGGGCCGACACCGGGAGGACGCACGCCGCCCGGCCGATGGCGAGCCATGGCGGTGTGAGGATGGTGAAGTCGGCGCCGGTCTGTCATCAGCGGTTCTCTGACGGAATGCCTGTGATCAGCCAGGTGCCTTGGTTGTCTCGTTCGAGTCGGAAGTCGAGGTAGGGCTGTGGCGTGGTGCATGGCTCGTCGAGGTTGTGGCATGCGAGTTCGCCGCGTTCGTCGAAGTAGGTGACTTCAGCGACTTCGCTGTCAACGTCGATTTCGGCGGTCGTCATGTCGAGTGTCAAGTCGTCCGCGATCTCGGAGCCGAGGACTCGTGTCCACCAGTCGCGGACAGCGCTCTTCCCGGTGGCCTCTTGAGAGGAGTAGTCGGGCGAGAAGACCGCGACGATGTCATCGAGGTCTTTGCGATGGACGGCTTCGCTGAGGTCTGCGAGCGTTGCCCGCACAGCGTCCTCGGGTGCGCCGCCCTGAGGGTTTGCATCCTCGCTGGTGGCGCAGCTGGCGAACAGGAGCAGCGCTGTCACGCAGGCGATCGCGCCTGCCATGCTGCGCAGCCGGGAGTCGCGAAATGGCACCTCGTCTTCGATTCGCTCAGCCGGCCCAGAACAGGCTGATGGCGGCGAGGATCATCGAGGTCGCGCCGACGGAGTAGGAGACGGTGCGCCAGGGTTGGATCCCGTATGCGTATGTGATGGTGTGGGCGAGCCTCGCCGCGACGAAGATCCAGACAAGGGTGACGAGCAGTCCACTGTCGAGGCCGCTGTACACGGCGGCGAGGTAGAGGACGAACAGGCCAATCGGGATGTTGGCGACGTCGTTGTTGCAGATTCGGAGCCAACGATTGGTTGGCTCATGGCTCTCCGCGTTGGAGGGGAGAACCTCGAGGGTGGCGGTGGGAACCCGGAACGCGGTGTTGAAGAAGTTCATGACACCTTCGTCTTCGCGGTTCGGGCTCTGCATCGAGTGGCCGCGGACGTAGGTGGTGATCGTTCCGCAGAGCCACATTTTGAGGCTCAGGATCGCCGTGGCATAGAGGACGGAGAGGGTGGCGTCGTTCGGACTCATGGTGATGCTCCTCGCTGATCGGCGCGCAGGGGTCGGCTACTGGGTCAGAAGATACGGTACTTGGCAATCAGTGCGGCGGCAATGATTGCGACAGCATTTAGTTGATTCAGCACAGATTTGATAGTGTCGCGAGATGGCCGATCATGCGGACCAAGAAACGCAAGATGCCTGGAAAGGCATTCTCTTCACACACGCGAAGGTTGTTCGGGCGCTCGAGGCAGACCTGCTGGCCTCAGCCGATCTCGCTCTCACCTGGCTCGACGTCATGAACCGGCTCAACGAGCACCCCGACCGTCGTCTGCGTTTTCACGAACTCGCCGAACGGTCACTGTTCACGCGCAGCGGACTCACGCGGCTTGTCGATCGGATCGAGAAGGCCGGATACGTCGAACGAGAACACTCCAGCGACGACCGTCGAGGCGTCTACGTGACCCTCACAAATGCTGGCGCGGCCAAACTTGAAAGCCTCTGGCCCGAGTTCACAGCGAGCATCCAAAGCCACTTCGGACAACACCTCAACCGTGGCGACATCAAGGCTCTGATCGCGGCGACTGACAAGATCACTTCCCTCGGCGATGACGACGGGACCATCACCCCCGGCGCACGCTGAGCGATCGACAAGCAGCGGCCGAGTCGGGTGATGGCTCATGTCGACACCGTCGCCGATCGCCGAGCCGGTCCCTCAGACCAGCAGTGCCCGGTCTGTTACCGGCCTTGGTCTGCTTGGGTGAGCGTTCGGCTGCGAATGAGGTTGAGCACTTGGACTGGGTCGTCGGGCGTGATGGCGAGTCGGAGCCGGTGACCGAGGTCGAGGGTGTGGGTGCCGAAAACCCAGTCGTGAGCCTGTGAACAGGTGTTTCGCGTCACACGGCGGTTAGTTCGACACTCCAGGGGGCGCGTGTACTTTGGGTTAAACTCGCCCTGTGGCGATCGGAAAGTCGGTCGTGCCTGGTCATGCGGCGTTTTGGTATTCGTTGATGAGTCCGTCGCATCGGCTGGTTCGGATCACTGCGACGGTTGCTAGAGCTGCCTCTGGCGGCTCGTCGGGTGGTGTGGGCGGTCGTTGGTCGAGGGATTGGTGGGGCCGGTGGGTGTTGTAGTGATCGATGTAGTCAACGACGAGGCGTTCGAGCTGTCGGCGGTTCCAGATGATGGTTCGGTCGAGGAGCTCGCGGCGGATCGATCCGATCCATCGTTCGGCGAAGGTGTTGGCCACCGGTGTGCGCACGGGGGTGCGGAGGATCTTGAGTCCTTCGGTTCGGAATACCTCGTCGAAGCTGGCGGTGAACTGGCTGCCCCGATCTCGTACCAGCGCTCGGGCGCCTTCAAAGGCGTCGTGCTGCGCGACGAACAAGTTGCGGGCGGCTTGTGTGGTCCAATCACCGGTGGGGTTGGCTGTGACACCGGCGAAGGTCACTTCGCGGGTGTTCACTTTGATGAAGAACAGGACGTAGTACCGGCGCAAGAACGGGGTATCAACGGTGAAGAAGTCACATGCGACTGCTGCTTGTGAGTGGAGGAACTTGGTCCAGGTCACGTCGGAGCGGTTCGGAGATGGGTCGATGCCGTTGTCTTTGAGGATCTGCCAGGCGGTGGTTCTGGCGATCGTGTGGCCGAGTCTGGCGAGTTCGCCCTGGATGCGCCGGTATCCCCATGTTGGGTTCTCGGTGGCGAGTCGCACGATCAGTTGACGTGTCTCGACGACGGTGGGTGGCCGTCCGGTGCGGCGAGCGGGTGGCTGGGTCCAGTGTCGGGCGATGCGTTTGCGGTGCCATCGCAACAGGGTTTCGGGTGTCACGATCCGGCCTTGCCGTAGTCGGCGGGGGAGCGCTGCGGCGATCGCGCCGAGCATGGTTCGGTCGTCATCGTTGAGCACAGGTCGGTTGATCTGTCGGCGCAGCACGGTGTTCTCGTGGCGCAGCACGATGATCTCGAGATCCTTCGAGTGTCCAGTGCGGACGGCGAGACGGGCCAGAGAGGTCAGGAAGCTGTAGAGGATACGAAACACGATGGCCCAGCATGGAGGCATCGGGCCTGGTCGACACCCACGCGCCACTTTCCGGTCACCACAGGCGTTCTCGTGGCGAAGAACGATGATCTGAAGGTCCTTCCAGCGGCCTGAGCGCACGGCGAGGCGCGCAAGCTGGGCAAGGAAGCGGTAAAGGAGGCGAGACACAAGAGACCAGGATGGCGGGCAAAGCTGCTGGTCAGCGCACACGCGCGCGTTTTCGAGCACCACAGGCGGGCATTCGCCCA
>JBLYYW010000520.1:0-6734 GCA_048550155.1 Acidimicrobiales bacterium
GAGGAGAGACGGTCCGCAAGCTCATCGACTGCCTCATAGCGGCCGTGACGATACGAGCCGGAGCTGAACTCCTCCACGCCGACGTGGACTTCGTCGCCCTCGAGCGACAGACTGAGCTGCGCACCCACAAAGACTCCAAGTCCTGAACCGTGGGGCACAGGCGCGACCTCGGACTCCCGGGCAGGGAGCGCAGCCGCCCGGCCACAGATCATCAGAGGTCAAGCGCCTTAGACACCGCGCGGGCCGCTCGATATTCGCGCCCTCCGGCAACCCGGGCTCAGCCCAGGAGCATTCACAGCCAGGGGTGTCGCGTTGCTAATGGTTTCCTAATGGCATCTAGCGTCGTTGCGCGGCATTGAGCGACAGGGCGCGGTTTTGGGCCGCGCTAGTTGCCGCTGGACGCCGCTTGCTGCCGCAGGACGACGCCAGATGCCGGAGTGGTCGGGTGAGTTCAAGTCCCCCCTCCGACACTCGAACACTGGCTGTCGTTTGTTGTGATCAGGGGGTTACTTGGTGCTGAGGTAGGCGTCGAGTGCGTCGCGTACGATGTCGCTTTCTGATTTCTTGTCGGTTTTGGCCCGTTCCTTGAGTTGGGTTTTGAGGCGATCGGGGATGCGGTAGCTCGATGGCTTGGTGACGGTGTCACCCAGCCTGGGTGTGCGCCGGCGGGTCCTTTTCATGGCGGCGAGTTCAGCGTCGGTGTAGTCGCGTTCGGCGAGCCCTTCGGCCATGGCCATGAGTTCGTCTTCGGTGAAGGTTTTGCCGGATTTGGTGGTGTAGGTCCTTGGGGTTTGGTTCATGTGGTGTCTCCGAGGAGCGGGAGGTATTTGGGTTGGAGGGTCATGGCGTGGATGATGACGTCGGCTTCTTCGAGTTCGAGGTAGATGACTTCGAGGAGGTTTCCGGCCAGATCTGGGCCGATAGCGAGGGATTTGGGTGGTTCGTGATCGGCGCCGATGATGTAGAAGCCGAGGGCGTTGTTCCAGGCGTGGAGGATGTCGTCATTCGTCTTGCCGTGTTTCCTCGCTGATCCAAGGATCACCGGCACCTCTTAAACGTACTACACGTAATACGTCTAGTCAAGGCGGTGAGCCAATGATTCACTGACTGAAGGGTGACCCTGTGCCGCCCGGAAAGTCGGTCGTGGCTGGTCAAGCGGCGTTTCGGTACTCGTTGATGAGGCCGTCGCATCGGCTGGTGCGCAGCACGTCGACAATCGCTGGCGGAGCCTCGGGCGGACCGTGGGCCGGCGTCGGCGGGCGCTGGCCGAGGGACTGGTGAGGCCGATGCTTGTTGTAGTGCTCGATGTAGTCGCCGACGAGTCGTTCGAGCTGGCGGCGGTTCCAGACGATGGTGCGATCGAGAAGCTCACGTCGGATCGATCCGATCCAGCGCTCAGCGAAGCTATTGGCGACCTGAGGGTGTCGAGAACTCATCGGCGCTTTCAACTGGGCGTGTTGGTCTTGGCTCGCTTGTGATGGTGCGCCGTCAGACCGCGTCGAAGCTGACGACCCTCCGGGATCTCGACTTGTTTCGCTGCTCAGGCTGCTGGTCGGTACTCGTTGATCAGTCCCGCGCAGGTGCTGGTGCGCTGGATCGGTTGGGCAAGTTCGATGACGGTCGCGTGGGTGTCGTCGGTTGGTGCTCGCTGGTGGAGTTCGCCGTGGATGCGTCGGTAGCCCCAGGTTGGGTTGTCGGTGTCGAGGCGGAGAACCAGTCGGCGGATCTCGGCCGGAGTTGCCGGTCGGCCGATTCGGGGTTGTGGTGGCTGGGTCCGGTGGCGGGCGACAAGTCGCCGGTGCCAGCTGATCACTGTGTCGGGCCTGACGATCAACATCACGCTGTCGAGCCGTCGACGGTCGAAGGCACGCGACAGCACCGCGAGGATCGTTCGGTCTGTCGGGGTGAAGCTCGGCCGCTCGATTTGTCTCTGCAACACGAGAATCTGATGGCGAAGGGCGAGGATTTCGGCGTCACGCCTATCACCGGACACAAGAAGCAGCACCAGCCGTGAGATCAGAAGCCGGAACAGGTGCGAGAGGACCGATGACACGGCCGGGCACGGTACTAGCCCGTCAGCGCCTTGACCTGCAGCGACGCGTTCTCGGTACCCTCACGTCCGAGTTTCTGGCACCCACAGGTGTTTTCAACGAATCGTGTGGTGTACTTGTGTATGCGTTTCTGTTAACGTGATTGCATGCAGAGTACGAGTGTGAGGATTGATGTTGGGACCCATCGAGAGCTGAAGCGGCTGGCTGCTTCTTTGGGGGTCAGCGTGGGGGATACCGTTGCGCTCGCGGTGCGTCGCCTTCGTCAGGATCGGATCGGGGCTGATCTTTCTGAGGGTCTGAGCGCTGAAGAGGTTGATTGGCTTGATGCTGACCTCGGGTGATGTCGTCGATCTAGATCTTGGTCTGCCAGCAGGAACCGAGGCCGGGTTTCGTCATCCCGCGATAGTGGTGACCGCCCAACGGGTCCTCGATGCGGAACCGAGTGTTGTGCAGGTTGTGCCTCTCACTTCGACGCTTCGGGGTTTCTCCTCTGAGGTCGAGATCGACGCCGATGACGCAAACGGTCTCGAGCAGAAGTCGTCTGCTCAGTGCCAGCACATTCGAGCGGTGGCGGCGGGGCGGATCGAACGGACGCGGGGCAACGTTGGGCCGGCTGTCTTGGGGCAGGTCCGGGAGTTGCTTGGGCTCATTCTCGATGTCCCCGGGTAGGGGGGAGGGTGTCGCAGGTGGCTGACAGTCGCCCTTCATCGGTGGGGCTCGCCGTAGTCGGGCGCAGGGCGCCAAAAAACGCTGCTTGAAGCGCTGCGCAAACTCGTCCACTTGTCAGTGCGTGTCGGCCTCGGCGGTCGGGTTGTGAACGACAGGATCTCTCACCCTCGTTAACGCGGGAAAGCCGTTCCCTGGAGCCTTTGGCCTTGTTCTAGTCGAAGGTTGCAGGATCAAGTTCGACGCCGACGATGTAGTTGTAGGCGTCGGCGACGAGTTGTAGGGCTACGTCGGCTTCAGTGGCTGTCTCTGGGACGTAGATCATGACGACGCCGTCCCAGAAGTTGTCGCGTTCGACCCATGGGTGAAGCTCTCCCCACTTTGTTTCGTCGACTTCGAGGGCACGCTCGACGGGCAACCACAGATGAAGGCTGCCATCGGGGTGAAAGTGGCCGAACTCTCGTCCGGTTGGGAGGACTTCAGGTCTCGCCAGCTCGAGCTCGGCGGAGAGTAGGAGACTTCGAGCGCCTGGGAGAGACAACGAAGACTCGCCTTCATCGATTCCGGGAATCGAGAACACGCGGCGTCGCAACTCTGCATCGACGTCGGGAACCGGTACTGCATCGGTTTGGATATGGGGCACGCTGCCCGTCGTCTGTCTGCGGGGACCTTCCCGAACCGGCAAGACCGTAAGGCCATCGCTCGCACTCGACGCAGTGGAATCAGCGGTGCTCTCTGCCGTGACTGCTTCGGTGGTAGGGGCGCCAGTGGTTGCTTCGTCCGCGGCCTGTGGCGTGTCGCTGCCGCAGGCAGCGACGAGCAGCACGAGCACAAGCGACAAATGCCGGGCTTGGGATGGCCAGAGAGTCACGGTGTCGATACCTGTTGGGTAGGAGTGCCGGTCCAGATCGAGTACTCGGTTCCGCCCTTCAGCGTGATCGATGACGAGACGAATCCGTGTGCCAGATTGCGCACCCACGTTGGGTACGGGTGGTCCTCGTCGTCGACGTTGTCGGCGATCACCAATGCTCCTGGCCGGAGGTTGGGGACGAGCATTTGGAGGATCTCGGTGTAGAGGGCTGGGCCACCGTCGAGTAGTACGATGTCGATCAGGCCACTTGGGTCTTTGAGGGTCTGTCGGGCGTCGCCGGTTCGAATGTCGGTGAGGTCGTCGAGGCCTGCCGCTGCGAGATTCTTTCGGGCGGTTGCCGCCTTCTTCTCGATGAGCTCGGAGCCAACGAGGGTGCCAGCGCCGTTGTCCCGCAAACCGGCAGCGAGGTAGATGGCCGAGACGCCAAAGGACGACCCGAACTCAACAATTCGTTCTGGTCGAACAGCGCGGACGGTCTGGTAGAGGAATCGTCCTTGCTCGCGGTTGACAGGCAGGTAGAAGTCTTGAAGCTTGTCGTACCAAGCCTCGGGGGTCTGATCGTTTCCGTCTTCGGCTTGTCGAGTGGCCCTGATCGTGCTGCGAAGCTCGGGCATCTGGGCGTCGGCCTCTGCGTGGAGGCGTTCCAGAAGTTCCGACACGGTGGGGTCGGCAAGTGAGTTCATGATGTTGTCGTTTCAGGGCTGAGGTGTGTTCGGGGGGCGAGGAACCGTTCGATCGTGCTGGTGATGAGGTCGTCGGTGATGCGCTCTCGGAGCATGACGTGTTGGTGGAACAGCGGGGCGGCAAGGGTGGCGCAGGCTTCGTCAACGTCGAGCGAGGAGGAGAGGTCGCCCCGATCCACGGCGGCGGTGAGGGTGTCGCGAATCTGTTGGAGTACACCGTTTACGAAACGCTGTTGGGCGGCGACAAACGTTTGGTCTTGGTTGGCGTAGGTGAGGAGTGCAGCGAAGAGTTGCCGAAATGGTCTCTTGGTCATCCGGGCACGGAGGTTGGAGAGCGCCATGATCAGGTCGGCTTCAAGATCATCGGTGACGGTCGTGGGCGCGTGCGGTGAGACCACCGTGTCGACTGTGTCGAGTAGCAGGCTGGATTGGTCTGGCCAGTGGCGGTAGATCGTTGTCCGTGCGACACCCGTCTCTTGGGCGATACGCGAAGCTGTCACTTCACTCGCCCCATGCGCGACGAGCAGATTGACGGCAGCGTCGAGGATGACCTGGCGCACCCTGGTGGTGCGGGGGTTCTCGCCTTGTTGCGTCTTTGGCTTCACCCTCTGCGCTCCGATTTCGACGTTGTCATCGTAGACTACATTCTGTATCTTAAGCTACATATTGTAGCGCAATTCGATCGTTCTCACGTCAGAGGTAACCCGTGACTCAATCTGATCCGATCGCTCGCTTCGATGGGAAGACCATCAGCTACACCTATGACAACGGGTGGGACTTCAGCAATACGTTCGAGGGCAACATTCGCGTCACCGTTAGCCCCCGTCGGGGAGAGCTGCGCGAGCCAGTGAAAATACGCGAGCTGCGCCCAGACCTCTTCCTTGTGTCATGGATCGACGGCGAGATGGGAATGCTCGCTCAGATCATCGATCTCGAGAACGGCACGGTCATAGCGACGATCCCATCTGAGGATGAGCCCAACAGCACCGAAATCATCAGTGCCACGATCTCCAGCTTCGACGGCTGACCCATGACCAGCAACGAAAGAAGCGTCGTCGTCATCACCGGCGGAACCGGAGGCATCGGCTTCCAGAGCGCTCTCGGCATCGCCGAGACCGGCGTCCAGCTCCTCATCACGGGACGAAACCGCGAGCCGCACCCCGCCAACAAGTCGGGGTCGCACTAGCGTCGGGGCGTGCTGGCATCGAGGACCTGCCCCTACGGCCTCTCCTGCTAGAGGCAGCGGCGCGACTCGCCAGTCCGAGCGCCCTGATGCTCAGCAAGACGGACGATTTGGTCTTCTCGATGGGCGACTCCTCGCTTCTGTTCGATGCGATCTCCAGCGGTAACAAACGGTTGACGTTCTCCGAAGGCGGTCATGATTACTGGCCCGACACATTGATCGATGACTCGGTCGCCTTCATCCAACGTCGCGTGCATCAAGACATCTGACAGCAATCTTCGACGACCCGCAGGAGTCAACCCTCTTGGGGGAGGTGGAAGCGAACTCCTCCCGAACTGCGCGATCGTTTGTTAGACCCCGTCGCGTACGGTCCAGTCGGTTGCGTCGGGAACGGGGGAGAGCTGGTCGAGTGCGACGGCGTAAGGAACTTCGAGATCTGCCCAGGCGTCGACGAAGCGATCCTGCCAGGCTGGCGATGCATTGTGGAGCTCCTGGGCGAGTGCCTCCAGGTCGTTGATCGCTCGCTGGATTGGGATCCGGTTGGAGCGGAAGTCGTCGAGCGTCTTGGCCATCGACCGGAGTTGGCGGAGCTCCCTTTCGAGGTCGCCAGGGTTCAAGTCGGTATGACGCTGTTCGCTGGACTCATCGGGTTGCTCATACATCGGTCTCGATTCTTGTACATCAGCGCGTTGAAGTGGCACGTATCGGTTGACCATGTCGGACTGTCAGGTTATCCTGACAGTCATGAGCGTTGTTTCTCTTGATGCCTTGCCGGCGGATCCGTTGGCTGCTTTGCGGGAGTTGACGCGTGGCGAGGCGGAGTTGGAAGCGGTCCGTCGGGCGAAGGTTGTAGCGGCTCGTGATGCTGGGGCGTCGTGGGAACAGGTCGGCGAAGCGCTTGGTGTGAGTCGTCAGTCGGCGTGGGAGTACTACTCATCTGCGGCTCGTTCGCAGCTGGCGGCCAACGTCGAGGCGAATGCTGATCTCTCCGAGGCTGATGCGATGGATCTCGCTGTTGAAGAGGTGCGTGCTGTTCGGCGTCGCCGCCGCAAGAGCTGACCCACGCCGATGAGGGTGGTGTTGGACGCCAACGTGTTCGTGTCCGGCGCGATCCAGAAAGGCGCTTCGTTTCGGATCGTGCAGCGTTGGCTCGCAGGCGGAGACTTCGAGGTGATCATGTGCCTGTGGGGCTCGGAAACTCCGTCGTGCCTGTTCAGGTGGCGTTTCAGTATTGGTTGATGAGCCCGTCGCATCGGCTCGTTCGGAGTGCTGTCACGGGC
>JBLYYW010000521.1:0-3936 GCA_048550155.1 Acidimicrobiales bacterium
CCCGTGTGCCTGACGGACCGCAGGTGCTTCGCGTCCGGTCCACCAGATCGCAGCACCGGCTGCTGCGCATGCGGAGGCCAACGTGACCAAGGCCGCAGTCCAGGCGGCACTGCGAATCGCATTGTCCTGAGGTGCCCGGTCGATGATGGCCACGATCACCTCGCCCTGGCCAACGTGAACCGCATAGGAGAACCACTTGTCACCGAGGAAGTCGAACTCTTCGGTTGACGTGCCGTCCTCGATCGCAGGTTCGGCCAGTGGAAGCATCTGGGGTTGCACATCGGTATCCCCAATCGGGCCGTCCCAGCCGTCGGCCACCTGCACCTGCCACGTGTTTGCGGGGGCCTCGGCCTCCTCCCGCCAGTGATAGAACACCTCACGAACCTGGGATTCGGCGTACTCGATCGAGGCCGCCTGTTCGTCGGCGATGACGTCGCTATACCACCACACCGCAACCGCTCCAACCGCACAGAACGTCGCTGCGGTCAGGCCGGCGATGGTGACCCATCGACTCACGCGGCATCCTCGACCAGAAGGCGGTACCCGACACCACGAACCGTCTCGATGACGTCGCCGTCTGCGCTGGCAGTGAGTTTGCGACGCAGGTTGGCGATGTGAACGTCGACGACATTGGAAAGGCCGTCGTAATTCGAATCCCAGACCTGCTCGAGAAGATGTTCCCTCCTGCACACTTGGCCCGGTCGGCGCATCAGGTGTTCGAGCAATGCGAATTCGCGGGGCGTGAGCGGCACCAGAATCGGGCCGCTGCGACCGGTCTGCCAGACCGAATGGGCAGCGGTGTCGAGCCGGATCTGACCAAGCTCGAGGACGGGCGACACCGCCTCGGGCGGTCGACGCAGCAGCGCCCTGGTGCGTGCCGCCAGCTCCGGGTAGGCGAATGGTTTGGTGAGGTAATCGTCGGCTCCGGCATCCAGGCCGGCCACGGTCGAACCCACACCGTCACGAGCGGTCAGCATCAACACCGGCGTGGTCATGCCATCGGCCCTACGGGTCGCACACAGTGACAGACCATCGCCGTCGGGCAGTCCGAGGTCCAGGATGAGGAGCTGATACGGGTTGAGGTCGAGATATTCGTCGGCGTCGGCACACGTGCCAGCGTGGTCGACCGCGTACCCCTCCTCGCGCAGTCCGCGAAGGAGGACCTTGGCGAGGGCCATGTCGTCTTCGACCAGCAATAACCGCACACTCCATTGTCCCACAGTGACCATGAAGACTCCATGAAGCCGGGGTTCACCACCGGTTCATGGTCCTTTCCATAGCTTCGTTCCATGACCGATGGACTGGCCCACCTGCTGCGGCGAGCAACGATGGCCGCTCACCCCGACCGTATGGCCGAGATGGTCGATCTCAGCCTCGACCAGGCCATCGATCGGATCGTGGCCGCAGCCCAGCCCTCTGAGAACGGTCAGCTGGAGATGCCGTGGAACACTGACACCGGGCCACCGGTCGATGACAACGAGTCGTGGGGCGCAGTTTCGGTGTGGTGGGTCAATCGGCTGAGCTCGGCCGACGCGGGGCTGATCGACCGCCTTGCCTGGACGTGGCACAACTGGTTCACCACCAGCGATGAAGCCTTCAGCGGACAACTGTTGAGCGCCAATCAGCTGAAGATCCTGTATCGCTACGGGTCCTCCGACCTGCGAACGCTGGTTCATCAGATCGTCACCAGCGGTGCGATGCTGCGCTACCTCGACGCCGCCGGATCCGAGGCGTACAACCCGAACGAGAACCTGGCCCGTGAGCTGATGGAGCTCTACACCATCGGCCCGGACAACTACGGCGAGGACGACGTGAGGGCCGGCGCTCGGGCTCTGGCCGGGTGGAAGGTGGATGACGAGACCGGGGAGGTCGACTTCACGGCATCTGACGCATTCGTTGCCCCGCTGATCTTCCTCGGCGTCCAGGATCGTTGGGACACGACCAGGATCGTCAACGCCCTTGTCGAGCATCCGTCCACCGCCTACCGCATCAGCGCGTACCTGTGGGCCGAGTTCGTCGGCTCCGAGCCGACCGAGGCACAGGCACGCGATCTGGCCGACGTATTCGTCGACAACGACCTCCAGATCCTTCCCCTTGTCGAACGAATCCTCCGATCTGTCGACTTCGCAGAGGCAAACCGCAGCCGATTCAGCACGACGATCGAATGGCTGGTGGGCGCACGAGCCGCCGTCGACCCAGACGGTGAGGAGACCGAGCTCGAACCGTGGCATCTCGAAAACCTGGGGCAGCGACCGTTCGCGCCGCCTTCTCCGGCGGGCTGGCCCCGGGGAGACTTCTGGTCACGTCCGGGCACACTTCTGCCGCGACTACAGCTGGCCCAGAACGTAGAGACGTCCACCGCACTGGATCAGAACTGGACCACCGCCGGAATACTGGCGGCTCTCGGGCTGCCCCAATCGGATCCCTCCGCTGTTCCGATCGGCGAGGTGCTGGGCGACGACCGATTTGACCTCGAGACCCGCCGCCAGTTGGCCTGGCGCATCGCGCTCACCTGCCCGACCTTTCAACTGCACTAGGAGCGACCATGCGCCCAACTTCCTCTCCCCTCTCCCGTCGGCAGATCCTCAAGTTGTTCTCCGCTTCGGTTGCGACCGGCGCCCTCTCGGCTTGTTCGATCCGATCGGACCGAACCACAGCCTCGGGCGCAGTTGCTTCCGGCGGGGCCGCTCCGGTTGGCGGCCAGACGCCTGGAAGCCTCGCAGATCCGCCCCGCCTGCTTCCGGGCGCAGTCGCCAACCGGGTGCTTGTCCTCGTGGAGCTCGGAGGCGGGAACGACGGTCTCTCCACCGTCGTGCCCTACGGGGAGGGGTTCCTTCGAGATGTTCGCCCTGATCTGATGGTCGATGACGAGCTTCTTCTGCCGATCGATGATCGCATCGGCTTTGCACCCGAGTTCGAGCGGCTGCATCGACGGGGGCTCACCATCGTCGAAGGGGTCGGGGCGCCGGACCACACGCTCTCCCATTTCGAAATGGAACGGCGCTGGCAGCGGGCCGACGTGGGAGGTGAAGGCATTCACCGCTTCGGCTACCTGGGTCGCCTGGCCGATGCGGTGGATCAGGGTGGGGTCGCCACCGGCGTGTCGGTGGCCGGGACTACCCCTTGGATGTACTCCGGCTTCGCCTCCACACTTTCGCTCCCCGACCCCAACAGCCTGTGGATGCTGCGCGACACCGACTGGGATCTCCAGTTGGCGTATCTGGATGCGTTCGATGGCTTCAGCGGCGACGCCGCCATCGTCGCCAGTTACTCGGCGCTCCGGGATCTCGCAAACGAGGTCGAGGACGTCGAGGACGAACCTTTGTCTGTCGAGGAAGTGATCCTCGACGACATGTCACAGTACGGAGGCCAGCTCGCCCGTCAGCTGCGCACCGCCGCCGACCTGATCTCCGCCCAGGTAGGAATCCGAGTGATCCACGCGAGGCTCGACGGATTCGACACCCACGACGATCACCAGTGGGCCCACCCTGGCCTGCTGACCCAGCTCGATGCGGCGATCGATGGCTTCTTGCGGCTCATGGAATCTCGGGGTCACGGAGAGGAGGTACTGGTGGCAACGGTGAGCGAATTCGGCCGCCGGGTTCAACAGAACGGAGGCGGGCTCGACCACGGGGCAGCATCGACGATGCTGATCGCCGGACCGGTTCCCGACCGGATTCTCGGCGAACCATCGCCGATTTCAGGTCGAGACGCTCTCGACGGGGACGGCAACCTGGTCATGACCACCGGCTTCGACGCATATCTGGGATCTCTGGCCCAGGAGTGGTTGGGCGTCGAAGCGGCGTCGATCCTGCCCGACGAGCCGGACCTTCTCGGCATCGTCTAGCTGTTCGGCAATAGACTGCCGACATGCGAAGAAATTTATGGGCGACACTTACAGCGGCAATCCTGGGCGTTGCACTGTTCACCACCGGA
>JBLYYW010000522.1:0-3143 GCA_048550155.1 Acidimicrobiales bacterium
ATGAGACCGGAGTCGAGGGCCGATGAGAATGCCCCTGCAATGAGCAGGTAGGCCTGGCGGATCGTCGAAGCGGACAGGCCCTTCTCTTCGAGGTGGACGACGAATGCCTGCACGTCGATCTGCGTGACTGATCCGAGTCGCCTTGATCCGAAGTAGGGGAGCACATGATTGCGCAGGAGCGACTCGGCACTGATTCGGGTCGATGGACGGAGATGAACGCGGCCCGCTTGCCACGTGGGGGCCCATTCGCCAACAGTGGTCTTTTCGAGTCGCGGGTCGGTCCACCTTCCGCGCAGCTTGTCTGTCTCGACGGTGACGAGGAACCTCTCGGCGTCGACCCTTCGGCGGAAGGTGCGGGCTCGTTCCTCGCCGGAAGGGTCGCGGTACCGGACTTGCCATCGTCCGACGCCCTTCTTTCGAATGTGCGCCATCCGCAGTTCCTTCCTCGCGCACGTCCCTACGTCCACGTGCCGGCTGCGATTGGATCGCTCCGCGACCGGCATAGGAATCGTCTCCGATGACCCTGTCAGCAGAGTGTTGGGACACCCGAAGAGCGTTCTCTCACTGGGTTTCCAGCGATCCTTCCGACCAGGCCAGTCATCGCTGCCGCCCTGTCCGACCTGCAGTTGGAGTGTTCTTGACACTCTGATGAGAGGGTTGCTGACACTCTGGCGAGAGGGTTGTCGTGTCTATTCCACACGGATGAACCACACGACCGACATTCGTGACGTTGGACTTCTCGCCGGCAACGAAGAACCCGAATTCTCCGTGGAGAGTCCGGATATCGATGTCTGGCTAACTCCACGCCAAGGGTTCTTCCACACAATCCGTCACATCGTCCAGATCCCGAGGAGGAACGCGATGACGAACCGCCCCCGCTACCGATACAGGCCTCGCCAACGCCGCATCCACGCTGTCACCGCGTTCGCGCACGAACCCTGTCAAATACCACACGCACGTGCAACAAGTTGCGTCCGGTTGACTGGTTTACCGGTGAGGTGAGGTGATGGCGTTGGACCGTGGCATGTTGGCGAAGGTCGATCGTCGGGTCTTCGCCGAGCTTGGGCACACCGTGGCGACGCAGACGGTGAAGGTTCCGGCGTCGGATGCGATGTGGTCCACGTGGCGCCGGTATTGCACGGCGATCGGGTTGACGATGGGGGAGGGGATCGCCGGTCTGATTGACTTCGAGTTCGGTGCGTTGGTGAGCGACGCCGAGCGGGAGGGTGCGGTGTTCGCTGCGGAGTTGGAACGCCGACTGGTTGCCAGGTCTGAAGCCCTTGACGCTCGGGAACGCCGTCTGGACAAACGAGAGCGGTCGCTGCGGGCAGCAGAGCGCCTCGTACGTGCCAGAACAAGACCGCTTGAGCTATCGAGTCGGTCGAAGGTCGGTCGGAATGATGCTTGCCCTTGTGGCTCGGGGTTCAAGTACAAGCGATGCCACGGCAACTGATCTGGGACCAACGGTGGGTTGTTGCCGTTGCCGTCGGGGCTGCGGCTACCGCAACGCTTTCGGAGCAACCGCCTGAGATTCGGTGGGGGCCGGCGCTCCGGCGACCTTGGGCCGCGTCCGGGCCGCGGGACGATGAGAAGTGACACGAAACGCCACAAGCCAATCAGAGGCAAAGCCGCTGCTCAGACGGAGATTCCGCTCAAACACCGAGCTGGCAGGGACACCTCGCACCGACTACGGATCAGCAGGATCGGGATTCGAGTTCCTCCGGGTGTGCCGCCGAAACCCTCGTATTGCGGTGGATTCGCAGCGCCAACCCCCGCAACAGTTGAGGACATGGGCAACGATTCCTGGGTTGTATCTTGGTCGAATCGAGGAATCCGGAGGCATTGGTGCGGCGACGTTCCGGCCCCAGCACGACACGACAAGCCTTCCGGGCACTGTGCAGGATGCACCGGCAGTCACGGTCTCAGCACCCGCCCTCCACAACCCTCAACAGGACGACCGAGTGCAGACGCTCTCCGAAGCTATGAAGTGATCCGTATCTGGCCAAAAGGGATGATGTGGCTGGTGTTGCACGCCCCGGTGGTGGCCGCCCATGTGTGCCGACATGTGTGAGTCGGGAGTGCTACCCGGTGTCGGTATCGGTCGCGAAGGTTCAGACGTACTCACGGATTGGCAGTAGGCCGTAGAGGGTATCGGCGAGGCGTTGGCCGATGCCTCTGGCTGGCTGCCGATGCACTGTCCTGGTATCGCTTCTCCACCTGAGACGTCCATTAGGGCCCGTCTCGACCTGCCAGGCGTTGTCCGGCTCCATGAGCCGAATGATCGCATCGGCAGCCGCCCGCGTCAGCTCGGCATTTCGGATGAGGACAGCCATCTCGGTGTTGACAAACTTGGATCGCGGATCGAGATTCACCGAGCCGACAATGAGGCGCTCCCGGTCGATAGCGTAGAGCTTGGCGTGGAGACCGAGATGGCGGGCGACGTGTGGGCGCGTCTCCCACTCGGGCTTGGCAGCGGCATCGGTACGGAGTTCACGAAGCTCCACTCCGGCCTTGACCACGGCCAGCCGCTGCTTCTTCAGCCCGCTGTTCGAGATCGTGCCCTGATTGGAGGCGAGCGAGTTGGTCAGAACGCGCACACGCACGCCTCGCTCGACAAGCCGTCGGTACCACTCCACATCCTCGTCCGAGGGAACGAAGAACGGGGCCACCCCAACCAGGTCCCGTACCGCCCCGTCAACCGTCATCCGCAGCGCTTCGGCGACCTGTACCGGCTGGGTGCCTTGGGAGACCGTCGGTGTATCGGCGACCACGCTGACCGCCCCGTCATCGAGCGGAATGGAGATCGAGCTCATGCGGCCATCCCACGTGTCCGTGTCGGCCAGTGCTGTCGCAAGCGTCGGCTGCCGGGTCTCTAGTTCCCTGTCGACGAGCGCTCGCGTCGCTTCCAGATCAGACGTGGAGACAGATTCGTCGAATGTCGCGCCTGAAACGGTGGAGGGGCTCTCCCAGTAGGTCTCGAAGATTTGAGATAGTCCGGACAAGTCGGCACCGGAAAGAAGGAGGTCATAGTCGACAAGGTTGAAGTCGTCGCCGAGACCGAAGTGCTCCGCAGCGATATTGCGACCCCCAAAGATGGCGTTCTCGTCGTCGGCGATCATCAGCTTGTTGTGCATTCGCTCATC
>JBLYYW010000523.1:0-5890 GCA_048550155.1 Acidimicrobiales bacterium
AGCGACCCGGAAGGCCGAAGGGCCATGAAGCGAGGGCCGTCAGGCCCGCAGTGAGAACATGGCCCCTGAGGCCTGAAGGCGAGCGGAGGCCAACAAGCAACAGGCGAGGCAGGAGGCCCCCGGAGGGACAACGGAGTGGCCAGCGAGGTACGAGCTGACACTCCCCTCTCCCGGGCGACCCGAAGGGCCGGTTCGTCAAACAAGGCGCGCCAGCGCCGAGTGAGAAGACGAACACCAAGGCCCGCAGGCGAGCGAAAGGGCCCCCGGAGGGAATTACGTGCGGACGGGGGGACTTGAACCCCCACACCCTTTCGGGCACCAGGACCTAAACCTGGCGTGTCTGCCAATTCCACCACGTCCGCGTGGTGGTGGAAGGGTAACCGACACCGGTGCCGGACGGGTCGCGATTTTGACTCGTGCTCAGGTCGGCGGAGGACAGCACCGATACGTGCTACATGGTCTTCAGACAGCCCGGCAGGATGTCCCGTGCGAGCGAGAATCATCACCAACAGCTGGAGATGCGCCGTGACCTTCGTGAGGACACCGCCGACCTTCACGCCCGAATCGATCGGCTCACGCTGGTGAACGAAGCACTCTGGACCCTTCTCCAGGAGGCCAGCAACCTCACCGATCAGCACCTGGTGGCCCGCATCGAGGAACTCGACGAATCCGACGGCACTTCTGACGGTGTCTTCAAACCAGCTGCGTCCCGATGTCACAAGTGTGACGCTGCTGTGGGTCACGGTCGGCGAACGTGCATGTTCTGCGGCACCGAGGCAACAGCTCGCTCGCCATTCCGCTCGGTGTAGTCGCCGGTATGGCGTGTGCCTGCATTCTGCTGAAGAACATGCACCGGATCTGGCTGACTCCCGCTTCGCATGGGTCTCGCCGTTGTGGTCGGAGTCATGGCCCGGGCGCCTGGTACTGAACCCGCTCCGAGGGAGGCTTACGCACCTGGAAGGATGCGATGGGCGTCGTAGACGGCCTCAACCCTCCGCAGGTGGCGGATCAGTGTGTTGAGATGGCTCGGGTCGGCGATCTCGAATTCGAACTGCATGCGAGCGATCCGATCAGAACCGGTGACGGTGCTCGACCCGACAATGTTGATGTGATGCTCGGAGAAGACCGAAGAAAGATCACTCAAGAGCTGACTGCGGTCATAGGCCTTGATCTCCACGGCGGCGACGTACAGATCATCACCTCGCTCCCCCGACCAGGCGACGTCGATCAGACGATCGTTTTGAGACTGAGTGAGCGAGACCGCATTGGCACAGTCGGCTCGATGGACCGAGACACCACGACCGCGAGTGACGAAGCCGAGGATTTCATCACCGGGAACCGGTGTGCAGCAACGGCTGAGGCGGATCATCACGTCGTCGAGTCCCTCGACATGAACTCCAGCAGGCGAGGACTTGCGACGGGGACGGCGAGCCGTGATTGGCTGGACGATCTCCTCGGGTTGTTCTACCTCAGCTTCGATGAAACGCCTAACCCGCTGAGCCACAGACTCAGGCGAAACGTGATGTTCGCCAACCGCTGCGTAGAGAGCACTCAGATCGTCGTAGTTGAGAAGCCCGGCTACTTCGTCGAGAACTCCGTCGTCGGTCAGCTTGCGGATCGGCAGATTGTCCTTTCGGAGTGCTTTGGTAACCGCTTCAGTTCCAGCTGCAATGGCGTCGGAACGCCGCTCCTTGGAAAACCATTGTTTGATCTTCGATATCGCACGCGGTGACGTTGCGAACTGAAGCCAGTCTCTCGACGGGCCCGCACCCTCCGCCTTGGATGTGAGCACCTCAACGGTCTGGCCCGACTCGAGGACTTCGGACAGCGGCAGCAACCGGCCGTTGACCTTGGCGCCGACGGTTTTGTGACCGACGTCGGTGTGGATCGCATACGCAAAGTCGATGGCCGTTGCGCCGGCGTGAAGCGTGACCACGTCGCCCGCAGGGGTGAAGATGTAGATTTCGTCGCTGTCGAGATCCACCTTCAAGTTCTTCATGAACGCCGACGGGTCCGAAGTGTCGGTATCCCAGTCGATGATTCGCTCGAGCCATGGCGTGTCGTTCACCCCGCCGGCCCGGTCCTTGTACACGAAGTGAGCGGCAACGCCCCGCTCGGCACGATCGTGCATTTCGTAGGTACGAATCTGCACCTCGATCGGCTTGCCCAACGGTCCGATCACCGTGGTGTGCAGGGACTGGTACAGGTTGAACTTGGGCATCGCGATGTAGTCCTTGAATCGACCCTGCACCGGTTTCCAGGTGGCATGAATCGACCCGAGGGCCGCATAACAATCGCGGATGGAGTCGACGACCACTCGGATGCCGATGAGGTCGTGGATCTCGGCGAATGCCTTGTCTTGAAGCATCATTTTTTCGTAGATGCTGTAGAGATGTTTCTCCCTGCCTCGAACCCGCCCGTGAATGTTCAGCTCTGACAGCTTGATCTCCACCTCGGCGATGAGTTGGGTCAGCAGAAAGTCTCGCTCTGGGGCACGAACCGCCACCATGTCTTCGATCTCGGCATATCTCTTGGGATGCAAGGCTGCGAACGCGAGATCTTCCAGCTGGGTCTTGACCTCTTGCATCCCCAGTCGGTGGGCGAGCGGCGCGTACACCTCGAGGGTCTCCCGCGCCGTACGTTCTTGTTTCCAGGCTGGCATCGCTGCGATGGTGCGCAGATTGTGCAGGCGATCACAGAGCTTGATGATCAACACCCGAATGTCCTTGCTCATCGCCACGAGCATCTTGCGGAATGTCGCCGCTTGCTGGGCTTCCTTGCTGTCGAATCGAACCCGGTCGAGCTTGGTGACGCCGTCCACCAGGGCCGCAACGTCGGCGTTGAGCTGGGTTTCGATGTCGCCCAGGGTCATCCCGGTGTCTTCAACGGCGTCGTGCAGCAAAGCTGCGGCAACAGTTTCGACGTCGACCCCGAGCGATGCGACAATCTTGGCGACCGCGATCGGATGGGTGATGTAGGGCTCGCCGCTCTTTCTGCGCTGGGGCTCGTGAGCGACCGTGGCCATCTCGAACGCCTTGACGATCAGCTCTTGGTTGGCGCGGCGATTCGGCCCTGTGAACGCTTCCAGCACCGGCTCCAGCGCCACCTCAGGCAGCGGTCGTTCCCTCCGCCAAGGTAGAACCCGCTGGACTGTCATGACCATGTTCACAGGTTACAACAGCGTTCCGGGGCTGTGGCTCCCCGTGATTGGCGCCCAAAGGCACTACCGTTTGCGTCCGTTATGGAGAATCTCGTCCTTCCCGGCCTCGTGCTGGTCGTGTACCTCGCATTTATCTTTCCTCAGCTCAAGAAACGCCGTGATCAACGGGATCTGCTGAATTCGCTCTCCGAGGGCGATGAAGTCATTACTGCGTCGGGCCTGCACGGCATCATCTCTGCGCTCGACCAGTCCGTCGTCTACATCGAAGTCGGCGACGGCGTCGAGCTGAAGTATTCGCGTTCCTCGATCGCTACCAAAGTCTCGACCGACGACGTCGCTGCTGACTCGTGAGTTCAAACGTACTCAAGGCGGGCTCGCTCCTTGTTGTGGCTGTGATCGCTTTCGTGGCGACGCTGATCTCGGGAAACCAACCGCTGCTCGGCTTGGACCTCCAGGGTGGGGTGTCTGTTGTGTATCAGCCGGTCGAGGACGGTGTGACCGACGAGGCGCTCGACGAGGCCACCGACATCATCCGGAACCGTGTAGATGCCTTGGGTGTCGCCGAGCCCGAGATCAGCCGCCAGGGCAACACCATCGTGGTCGATCTGCCGGGTGTCGAGCAGCAGGAGCGGGCACTCGAACTGGTTGGCCAGACCGCCGAGCTACGGTTCCGCCCGGTGCTTGCATCTGTAGCAGTTGCCAGTCCTTTTCCGGTCCCCGCTGATTGTCCGGAGGAACTGACGGTTCCCGAGGATGACGATCCGACCGCAACGGTGCTCCTTCCCAGTATCGACGGTGAGATCCTCTGTCTCGGCCCGTCGCTTCTCACCGGCAATGCGCTCGAAACCGCATCGGCAAGCATCGCCGGCGGACTGTTGACCGGCGGCGGAAGCGCATGGCAGGTGAACCCAACGTTCCGGGAGGGCCCCGACGGCATCGACCTGTTCAACGAAGCGGCAGTGCTGTGCAACACCCAAGCTCCCGAGTGCCCATCAGCCCGCCTCGCAATCGTCCTTGACGGGCTTGTTCAGTCCGCGCCGACGATCAACGTTCCTTTCTTCAATCGAGATCAGATCCAGATCACCGGTAGTTTCATGGCCGAAGAAGCCGAGGATCTGGCCACCACGCTTCGGTTCGGTGCACTCCCGGTCGAACTCGAAGCACAGCAGACCAGAACGATCAGCGCCAGCATCGGCACCGACGTCCTGTCGTCGGGTGTGACCGCCGGGATCATCGGCATTGTCCTGGTGGCGGTGTACCTGATGGCCTACTACCGGCTATCGGGTCTCGTCGCATTGCTCGGATTGATGATCTCGGCGATGTTGTTGTGGTCAATCATTTCGCTGCTCGGCGAGTACCTGGGGTTGGCGCTGTCACTATCGGGGATTGTCGGCTTGATCGTGGCCATCGGTGTGTCCGCGGACTCCAACATCGTGTACTTCGAAAACGTCAAGGACGCAGTGGCCAGCGGCAAACGCGTCGTGACATCGGTCGAGCGGGCGTACCGGAACTCGATCAGCACGATCATCAAGGCCGACGTCGTGAGCCTCATCGCAGCAGTACTTCTTTACCTGCTCACGGTCGGGGCAGTGAAGGGCTTCGCTCTGTATCTGGGAATCGCCACGGTTCTGGACCTCATCATCGCCATGTTGTTCATGCGACCGATGCTTCTCTGGCTGGCTCAGACCGACTCGGCGCAAAACAATCCTCGGCTTCTGGGTCTGCCCGATAACGCAATCACGGCGACGATGTTGAAGAAGCAAGGCGGATCCAAGAAATCCGCCGCCAAGAAACAGAAGGCCAAGAAATGACACTGGCATCCGATCTCTACAACTCGCGATCCACCATCGATTTCCGTCCCGCGTGGAAACGCAGCCTGCCGATCTCCCTGAGCCTGATCGTTGTCGGAATCGCGATCATCGCGATCTTCGGCGTGAATCGCAGCATCGAGTTCGAAGGTGGCGCCCTTTTTAATGTGCCTGTTGACGACACCGTCACCGTCGGGGAGATTCGCGATGTGGTCGGCGTCCCGCAGGCTCGGATCCAACGGATCGAAAACGCTGACGGCAGCGTGCTCATGAGGGTTCAGATTCCCACAGAGCAGTCATCTCAGTTCCAGCGGGTCGGTGACGATCTGAACACGGTTCTCATCCCGGGTGAAACGATTTCCCGAGACACCGTTGGCCCCACGTGGGGAGACCAGATCACCAACAGTGCTATCCGGGCCCTTGTCCTGTTTTTTGTGGTAGTGGCCATCTACTTGGCGATCCGCCTGGAACCCAAGATGGCGTTCGGCGCGTTGGTGGCCGTGGTCCACGATCTCGTCCTCACCGTCACCGTGTACTCGGTTCTCCGGCTCGAAATCAGCCCCGCAACGGTGATCGCGCTGCTCACAATCCTGGGGTACTCGCTCTATGACACGGTCGTCGTGTACGACAAGGTCCTCGAGAATTGGATCGAGCCCGCAAATCGTCGCAAGAACTATGGCGATCTCATGAACGAGAGCATGAACCAAGTAATCATGCGGTCCATCAACACCACCATCACCACCGTGCTGCCAGTGGCCTCGATGTTGATCATCGGCGCCTTCGTTCTGGGCGGCGACAGTCTCCGTGGCTTCGCGATCGCACTCCTGATCGGCCTGATCCTGGGCACCTATTCCAGCATCTTCGTAGCTGCGCCGCTCCTGGGGTGGATCAAAGAGCGCTACCCGGATCCAGTCCCGGAGAA
>JBLYYW010000524.1:0-26962 GCA_048550155.1 Acidimicrobiales bacterium
CATCCGGCGATGATGGACAGACCCCCGACGATCAACAGTTCAGGACCCACGGCGATCGACAGCGCAACGCCTGCGATCACGGCCACGATGAACGACAGAGCCGCCGCAGCTCTGACTTGGTCGGCCGTGGCCAGGCCGGAGGCGACGAGGCGCACCGGGCCGACTCGATCTTCGTCGGTGCCGCGCTCGCCATCGGCGTAGTCGTTGACATAGTTGGTAGCGACCTGAAGAGCCAGCGCGACGACTCCCGCGGCGAAGGCGCGCCACAGGTACAGTGGCTCGCCTTCTCCCACCGCAGCCGCGGTGCCAACCGCAACGGGAACCACTGCGGCGGGAAGCGTTCTGGGCCGCGCCCCAAGGATCCACTTGTTGCCGACTGGCGCCAGATCCGAGTCTGCGTTCACGACTCACCCGAATCCAGGAGCGCGGTAGCGACCCGCTCCAGTCCTGCGACCCTGCTGCCCTTCACCAACACCGCGTCAGTGTGACCCAACCGCCCGATCAAACGCACAGCCGAAGCGATATCGGGGACATGTGCGGCTGCGGAACCGTAGAGCGGAGCGTCGACGGCAATGGTCTCGATGTCTGCTGCCTGAGCCTTTTCGATGACGGCAAGGTGATCTGATTCGGCGGAGTCGCCCAGCTCGGCCATGACGCCCAAGACAGCGATTCGCCGGTCGGCCCTGACCGCGCACAACGCATCAAGCGCAGCGGCCATGGAGGTTGGGTTTGCGTTGTAGCTGTCGTTGATGATCACAGCTCCGGTCGGGGTCGATTGCACATCCATCCGGTGGGGCGAGATCGCAGGTGCGGTGAGACCGGCGACGATCTCGTCCAGGTCGACGCCGAGCGCACAACCCACCGCAGCAGCTGCCGCTGCGTTCTGGGCCATGTGAGCCCCGGCGACCCCCAGGGTGAACCGAGCCTGTCCAACCGGTGTGGAGAGGGTGAAGGTTGGGTGCAGATCTGCCCCGACGTCGATCTGGGTGAACGTCACGTCGGCGCCACTTCGACCATAGGTGAGGATCCGCGACGTGCTCGAGCGCCCTGCCATCGCTGCGACCAACGGGTCATCGGCGTTGAGCACCAGCGTTCCATCGGGCGGGAGTGCCTCGGCCAACTCACCCTTGGTTGCAGCGACGTGGTCGATCGAACCGAAGATCTCGGTATGCACGGCCGCAACCGCCGTCACGACACCGATGGTCGGGCGAGCCGTCCGGCACAACAGTTCGATGTGTCCAACGTTTCGGGCTCCCATTTCGATCACGACCACGCCAGCGTCGACCGGTGCGCCCAGGAGGGTAAGCGGTACCCCGAGTTCGTTGTTGAACGACGCCGCGCTCGCATGCGTCGAGAAGTGTTCAGCACAGACAGACCGGATCATGTCCTTGACCGATGTCTTCCCAACACTTCCTGTCACTCCGACCACGTGGCCCGACAGCCGGTCTCGGGCCGCCGCTCCAAGGCGCAGCAGGGAGTCGCCGGTGTCCGCTACGACCAAAGATGGAACCCGGTCGTCAACAGGATCGGCGGTCATGCGGAGATATGCAACCGCCCCCCGATCGATGGCCAGGCTCACGAACTCGTGCCCGTCGCGTTCGGCGATGATGGGAACGAAGAGATCGCCCGGCTCGACCGATCGAGAGTCGATCGACACACCGGTGATCTCGACGCCGGCATCGACGCCGGGCTCGGAATCGGTCAGTTCGGCAGCCAGCTCGGCAAAGGACCAACGCACCCCTCTGGTCTAGCGGGCGATGTACGGTTTCCGGTGTGAGCAGCACCGACCCAACCCCGAACCGTGCAGATTCCCAGCTCCGAGTGGTCGTACTGTACGGGGGTCAGTCACCCGAACACGAGGTGTCACGGGTGACCGCCGCCCATGTGCTCGGCGCGATCGACCGAAACAAGTACGACGTGTATGCGGTTGGGATCGACCGCCACGGTGTCTGGCACCGAGTTGCCGAACTCCCCGATGCCGAACGCGAGCCCGCTGCCCTCGAAGTCGCTGGTGCGGCAGAATCTCCATCCGCCATCCTTCAATCGGGCCGAACTGTTGTTCTGCCCCTTCTTCACGGGCCAATGGGGGAGGACGGAACCGTGCAGGGTCTGCTGGAACTGGCGGGAGTCCCCTACGTGGGGGCAGGGGTACTGGGTAGTGCGCTGGCCATGGACAAGAGTGCAGCGAAGCAGGCATTGGCCGCGGCCGGAGTCCCCCAGTCGCGGTGGGAAACACTGCATGAACCGCGGTTTGACTCGTCCCCGGCAATGCTCGAGGGAATCCTCGAACGTCTGGGTGACACGGTCTTCGTCAAACCGGCCAACATGGGTTCTTCGGTCGGGGTTTCCAAGGCCACAGGGACAGCTCAACTGGCAACCGCGCTCGAAGAAGCGTTCAGCTACGACGAGTGGGTGGTCGTGGAAGAAAACATCGTGGGACGCGAAATCGAGCTGGCAGTGCTTGGCAATGTGGATCTCGAGTTCAGCGTGCCGGGCGAGATCATCCCAGCTGCCGACTTCTACGACTACAACGACAAGTACCACGATGGCGCCGCCAAGTTGATCATTCCAGCCGAGTTGTCCCGGACCGAGATCGGAGAGATGGAACGTATTGCCAGCGCCGCATACGACGCGCTGCGGGTCGAAGGCATGGGCCGAGTCGACTTCCTGTACGAGGAGGGTGGCCGTGGATGGCTCCTCAACGAGATCAACACGATTCCCGGTTTCACCCCTATTTCGATGTATCCCAAGATGTGGGAAGCAACCGGGCTCAGCTATCCCGCGCTGATCGACACGTTGATCGACTTGGCCCTGGAACGGCACGCTCGCCGTTCGGCCAAGACTCGGTAGCGCTCAGATGCTCGCCGCCATCGGGCCGGTTACCAACTTCCGGTAGAGCCTCCGCCACCGAAGCTGCCGCCACCGCCGCCGAAACCTCCACCGCCGAAGCTGCCTCCGCCACCGCTACCGAAGCCACCGAAGCCACCGCCCCCGCCGCTGCCCCAGCCCCCACCGCCGCGGTTTCCGCCACTGCCCCCGACGATGATGATGCCGGTATTGCGACGTCGACGTTCGTGGATGATCGCTTCTCGAATGGCCACTGCGGAGTCAGCAATCGCCGCAGCCTGATCGATCTGTTGTTCCCACGAACCGTTGAGTCGCGTGAGGTCGGCCTCGAGGTCGTCGAGCTTGGCCTTTCGCGCGCTGAAGATCGTCCAACCCACCGTCTCGTTGGCGCGCTGGATCGCTCGTTTGGCTCGGGCGATCTCCCGAGTGAGCTCGCGACGCAGAGCTGCGATCCGTTTGGCTTCCTCTTGACTATCGATCAACATCTGGTCCATCTGGCGGTCGATCCGATCGAGAGTCCGAGCGACCCGGAGGTAGTTGGGTCGACGCGCCGTCAACTCGCGGCCCATCTCCTCGAGGACTGCCTGGACCTTCTGAGGTTTCAGGTGATACTCGGGAGCAAGATCGGTTGCCCTGGACGCAACGAATGATCTCAACTCCTCGAGCTCTTGGGCTGCAGCCCGCATCATCCCCGGGCTTTCCGCCCGGGCCTGTTCCAGGTCGACCATCAAGGTGTCGAGCTCGTCGAGCAGAGCATCGGCTGCGTTCAGCTCCAAACCGGCGGTTTCCAGGTGAGCCGCGGCGTCCTCCCATTCCTGGGACGGCACCAACGCCAGCCCTTCTGACCGATGTGCTGCAGATCGGTCGAGGTAGGCGAGGGCGGAATCGGTGTGTTCGGTCGCCCAGCGCCACGAATCGGGGCTGTGAGGCACCACCACGTTGGCAAATCGCACCGCGGTCTTGTCGATACGGGTCCGTTCTGCGAGATCCGCCGATTCGAGCTCGGTCGCCCAGTCGGCAAGTCCCTGCGGTTTGTTGACGACGACTTCCACATCGTGGCGCGCTGCGAAGAGTTCGGCCTCTGCAGCTTCGAGCTGATCTGAGATTTCCAGGAGATCAAGGCGCAATTCGTCGAGTTTTACCGCATCAACCTGACTTCTGGCATGGCTCAATCTCTCGCGAGCCTCGTCGACTTTCCAGCCCGCGCCTGTGCGTTCGCGAGCGAGGGCATCGGCCTCATCGAGCTCGTCGAGCATCAGGTCAACCTTTGTGGGAAGCGCGACACGAAGGCGATCCAGCAGCTCACCGAACGCGGTGAGTTTGTCAAGGGCGCCCTGATACCGCTCGAGCGCTTCGCTGAACTCGGACAGCCGGGTTTCACCTTGCAGCAACTCTTCATTTGACGCCGAGTCGATTCCATCGGGTGTTGCCTTGCTCAGGAGTGTGGCGTGACGTTCAGCGTCGTTCCCGGCCGTACCGACCTGATGTTGAAGATGGCGGAGCTGATCCAGCGTTCGGCCTTCGACCGTCCGCCCGAATCGTTCACCCTGATCGCTGAGCCGAGCATCCCGCTCCCGCGCGGCACCCATTCGGACCCTCGGTTCGGCAACCTTGGTGGCGAACGTTTGGCGGCGCACCATCAACTGCTTGCGACGGTTCCGAACCATCACTCCCCCGCCGACGCCGGCCAGACCGATCACCGAGCCGGCAAGGATGAAGGACCCGAGATTGCTCGACTCCGATTCGGGTTCGGGAGCGTCGCGATCGATGACCACGTCGTCATCGAGGGACCCCACCACGATGGCGGCGTCTTCCAGTGCGCTCACCAGGCCCCCGGTGAGATCTCCTGCCTGGAGATTCTCACTCATCGCACCGGTGCGGATGTCGTCTGCAAGCTGAGCTCCGATGTCGCTGCCGAAGACCGAACTCGTCTGAGTGGGCACATCAATCCCGACGAACAGGTACATGCTTTCGGTCCCACATTGATCAAGGATCTCCTGGCGGGCGGAGTCCAGATCGGTACCATCGTCGTACACCCGGACATAGACCACAGTCTCAGGTGAGACCGCAGCGAAGTCTGCGACGGCGTCTCCGACCTCGGAGGCGTCGATCTCGCCGGTGGCGTCGACAAGCCCGGTGGCGCACAACTCGGTCTGGACCAGGGCCACATCGGCGGTCTGGGCCGCTGCAGCTGCAGCTGGACCGAACAAAATCCAACAGGTAGCGAGACCCACAGCCAACCTTGGCCCAAGGAGCGATCGAGACCACTGGGGAACAGAGAGAAGACCCATCGTCCTGAAACCGTAGCCGCCGACAACGAACTCCCTATGCTGTAGCGGGCCACCTCGGCGAGGGAATCCTTTGAGTAGGGTCAGGCCAGGCGTCAGGAGCAGAGGAAAGTGTCCGTTTCGAAGAAGTTGGCGGGAAAGAGGATCGCCGTCACCGGCAGTACCGGATTCCTCGGAACCGCACTGGTGGAGCGCCTGATGCGCTGCGTACCCGATTGCGACCTGGTACTCCTGGTGCGACCCGGCAAACGAAGCTCACCCGCCGATCGCGCCCGTCGGGAGATCTTTCGCAACAACGTTTTCCACCGTTGGATGTCTGAACTCGGCGACGGCGACCGCCAGGCAGGAACGGAATCGTTCTGGGAGCACGTCGACAATCGAGTCCAGGTGATCGCAGGGGATGTCGGTACCGACGGTCTGGCCCTCGATGACGAAGGGCGCCGCATTCTGGCGTCGTGCGACATCGTGATTCACAGCGCCGCCACCGTGAGCTTCGACGCCGCCCTGGACCTCGCCGTCGAGGTGAACCTGCTGGGTGCAACCCGCATCGTGCAGACCCTGCAGGATCTCGACGTGCAGCCTCACTTCGTCGGCGTCTCCACCTGCTACGTGGCCGGCAACCGGCGCGGTGATGCTCCCGAGCAACTGCTCACCGACTCACCGTTCCACATCGATGTCAACTGGCGCAGCGAAGTCCAGGCGGCCCGTCGAACTCGGTCCAACTTCGACAGCGAATCCCGCGCCGTGGCTCGGCTCGAAGAGTTCCGAGCACGCGCCCGCCACGAGCTCGGCGCAGCTGGAACGCCGCTCCTGTCGGCAAAAACGGAGCAACTCCGGCAACGGTGGGTGAGTGAACAGTTGGTGGAGGCCGGACGGGCGCGAGCTGCGTCCCTCGGGTGGCCCGACGCCTACGCGTACACCAAGGCACTCGGTGAGCGGGCGCTGGTCGAGAGCCGTGGCAACGTGCCGGTGAGCATCGTGCGTCCATCGATCATCGAGTCGGCATGGGCCGAACCGGTTCCGGGTTGGATCAAGGGCTTTCGCATGGCCGAGCCGATCCTGATCAGCTATGCCCAAGGTCTTTTGAAAGAGTTTCCCGGTGTCCCCGAAGGCGTTGTGGACGTGATCCCAGTAGACCTGGTCGTCGCTGCCATCATCGACGTCGCCGCTCGAGGCCCTGAAAACATCGAAGGGGTTGACATCACGCAGGTCGCGTCCGGGACGAGAAACCCACTTCGGTACCGTCAGCTGGTCGACCTGGTCAACGGGTGGTTCACCGACAACCCCTTGTATGACCGCAAGGGTCAGCCAATCGCGGTGGCGAAGTTTTCGTTCCCGGGCCGGGGAGCCGTAGAGCGTCAGCTCACCCGAGCACACAGGAATCTCGACCGGGCCGATCGAACGCTCAAACGTCTACCGCTCCGCGGGAAACAGGCCATGGTGAACGCTCGTGTGGAGGATCAAAAAGATCAGGTCGAGCGGGCCATGGGATATGTGAAGATCTACGGGGCCTACGCAGAGTGTGAAGCCCTCTACGGCGTCGACAATCTGGTCAGCCTTCACGACAACCTCAGCGAAACCGACAAGGCCGAACTCGGCTGCGATCCGTCAATCGTCGACTGGGAGCACTACGTCACTCAGATCCACCTTCCGTCGGTGGTTCACCATGCACGCGTCAAGACCACCCCAACTCGGACCGATCCCGACGATCGGACCACTCGAATGCGGGCCAAGGTGATGTCGCCCGATCGCCAACTGGCGGCCTTCGATCTCGAGAACACCATCATCGCTTCGAATGTGGTCTTCAGCTACGCGTGGCTTGCGACCCGCAACATGGGCCCTGCTGACCGGGTGAGGTTTGCCCTCAAGACGTTCAGTGAAGCGCCCGGTCTGCTCGCCCTCGATGCCCGGGACCGAACCGATTTCCTCCGTCACTTCTACCGACGGTACGACGGTGCGTCGGTTTCGCGGATGGAAGAGCTCGGGAGTGAGCTGCTGGCTGACCACATCCTCACCAAGGCCTTCCCGGCCGCGGTGCGACGTGTACGAGAACATCGTGCACTCGGACATCGAACCGTGCTGATCACCGGTGCCCTCAACATCGTGGTCGATCCTCTCCGACCGCTGTTCGACGACGTCATCTGTACCGAAATGAGCGTGCGAGACAACCGGTACACCGGCGAGCTGCTCAGCGTTCCTCCCACCGGCGAAGTTCGAGCGGCCGAGCTCCGACGGTATGCGGCCGAAAACGACTTCAACCTCAACGAATCGGTGGCCTACGCCGATTCGTCCTCGGACCTTCCTTTGCTCGACGCCGTGGGATACCCGGTTGCGGTGAACCCTGAGACCCGCCTGGCATCCATCGCTTCGAAGCGAGGCTGGCTCATCGAGAACTGGCACAAAGCGGCCGGCGGCACCGACCGACTACTCCCACTCGGGCCCCTGCCCGCACAGAAGAAGAGCAGGAAGTAAATGAACGACGAGAGCCAATCGCGCAACGCTGCGGCGAACCGAACCACGGCGAGCGGAGGAATGGCTGATGAGTAAGAATCGACCGAACCCCAGACCTGGCTTCGTACTCGAGGTCGACCGACAGACGCCTCCGATTCTGTTCCACCACGGCGAGGGCTTCAGGATGGAGAAGCTGCCCGTCGGGCGGAGCCGGGTGATCTATCCGCCCGAGGCGCTCATCGGCATCAAGAACCCCAACGAGGCGATCGCCCACGCGCTCCTCAACCCGATCGATGACGATCCGTTGCCGTCGCTGCTGAAGCCCGGGATGAAACTGACCATCGCCTTCGACGACATCTCGCTGCCGCTCCCACCGATGCAGCGCCCCGATATTCGCCAAAGGATCATCGAAGCAGTCCTCGATCACGCCGCGGCCGCCGGGGTCGACGATGTACACATCATCGCCGCCCTCTGCCTTCATCGCAGGATGACCGAGGCCGAGCTCCGGCACGCAGTGGGCGATCGGGTCTACGAGGCGTTTGCTCCCTACGGCCAGCTCTACAACCACGACGCCGAAGACCCCGATGGCATGGTCATTCTTGGCGAAACGGTTCACGACGAGGTGGTGCAGATGTCGAAGCGCGCCGCCGAGAGCGATCTGGTGGTCTATGTCAACATCAACCTGGTCAGCATGGACGGCGGCTGGAAATCCACCGCCACCGGGCTGTCCGGGTACCAAGGTGTGCGCGCTCACCACAACGTCAAAACGATGCGCCACAGCAAGAGCTTCATGGATCAGGACAGCTCAGAACTGCACAGATCGAACTGGCGTCAGGGCGAAGTGATCAAGAAACACGGACCTCGCATATTCCAGATCGAGACAACGGTGAACACCAACGTTTTCGGCACTGAAGGTCCCATGTCGATGCTGCAGAAGCGTGAATGGGAATGGTCGGTGCGAGACCGGGCCAGCTTCACCGGCATGCAGGCGGGCTTGAAGGTAATGCCCAGCGCAGCGCGGCGGCGCGCTTTTCACTCATGGAAGGCACCCTATGAGATGACGTCGGTGCAGGCTGGTGAGGTTGAGGCTGTCCACAAACGCACAACCGAGATGGTCTACAAGCAGCACATGGTGCCGGTCGAAGGGCAGACCGACATCGTCACCATGGGCCTTCCCTACCTGACCCCGTACAACGTGAACAGCATCATGAACCCAATCCTGGTAATGGTGCAGGGTCTGGGCTACTTCTTCAATCTGTATCGCGGCAAACCGGTGGTACGGGAAGGCGGCGTGTTGATCATGAGCCATCCCACTCCGTGGGAGTTCCACCCGGTCCACCACCCCAGCTACATCGACTTCTTCGAACAGGTTCTGGCCGACACCACCGATCCGATCGAGATCGAACACAAGTACGAAAAGCAGTACGCCGAGGACGAGTGGTATCGGCACCTCTACCGCACCAGCAATGCCTATCACGGCGTCCACCCGTTCTACATGTGGTACTGGGGTTCCCACGCCATGGAGTATCTCGGAGGCGTCATCGTCGTCGGCGGCGACCCCAAGGCGGTCAGGCGGCTCGGATTCAAGCCGGCGTCCACGTTGACCGATGCCCTGGAGATGGCGTCGGACATTGTCGGCCCGGCACCCACCCTCACCCACATTCACAATCCGCCTATCTTTATGGCAGACGTCAAGTAACGGCAGGTTTCATGGGTTGGCTCCGGTTCATCACTACTCCCCCGTCGACCCCCAAAGGGGTCGAGAAGCCTGTCTCAGAATCCGCCGTTGGTGTGCAGTACAGCACCAAGTGGGCTCGAACCCGGCCGGCAAAGATCGCCCGAGAGGTCGGCGTCTGGGGCTTCATGAAGCCGGCGATCCAGATCTACGGTTCTCCCCGCGTGATCGGGACGGACCGACTCCACGATCTCGAGGGACCGGTTGTGTTTGCTGCCAACCACCACAGCCATGCCGACACCACGCTTCTCCTGTCCACCATCCCCGCTCATCTGCGACGCAACCTGTCAGTGGCTGCCGGTGCGGACTACTTCTTTCCCAACCGTGTCACGGGGGCACTGTCGGCGTTGTTCATCGGAGCCATACCGATCGAACGGCAGAAGCTCTCCAAACTCAGTATCGAGAACGCTTTGGAGGCAATCGACGGTGAGAACAGCCTGCTGATCTACCCCGAAGGTGGCCGTTCACCCGACGGGTGGAGTCGTGAGCATCGCCCGGGTGCTGCGTTCGTGGCGAAGAAGAGGGGCGTCCCGGTCGTTCCCACCTACATCGACGGAACGGGGACAATCCTTCCCAAAGGTAAGAACTGGCCTGCTCGAGCCCGTTGTGCGGTGGTGTTCGGGGACCCGATGCGGTCCGATGACGGCGAAGACGCCCGTATCTTTGCCAAGAGGATCGAAACCCGGGTGAGCGAGCTGGCCGACGAGTTCACCTCCGGCTGGTGGGAAGCCCGTAAGAAAGCCCACTCGGGCAGGGCCGCCGATCTCGCCGGTCCCGAAGCAGGTGCCTGGCGCCGCCGCTGGGCTCTCGGGCCCAAGCCGGGCACGCGCCCGCCCAAAGCGCCCTGGCCCTGAGCGCTCTCCCCTGCGTCACGCGGCGGGCGGATCGAAGAGGGGGTGGAAGCTGAACGCGAACTGGGTCGGACCGTGCGCAGCAAGATGGTCGATGCGCTCCTTGGCCTCTTCCAATGATGGGATGTGTCCGGCGGGGATCCACCACATCGTGAGTACTGGCAGGTCATCCATCGGTTCGAACCACTCGCGCCGTCGACGCAAGAAGGCACCGTGATCACTCTTGAAAACGTAGGCCTTCAACGCATCAACGGACTCCCACACCGTCAGGTTGGGGAGGATCCGCTCGTCGTCGAATGCCCGGATTGCGGTGGCGTTGCCCGAATCGTCTTGGAGCCGCCACACGAACCCAGCGGAAGCTTCGGCGAGCTTGTTGATCAGATCCAGGTTGTCCATGAACTCCCCAACCCTGGGATCATCGGTCGGATGCTTCAGTCGTCCGATGTTGATCTGGGCCAGATGCCACTGGGCGGCTGTGTCCATTGTCAAGAACTCCTCGAGTTGGCGGGACGTTCGCCAAACTAGCGCCCAGAACCGCAGGAGTTTCTACAAGTACACCCCGGCCTCCACCGTGAGAAGGGGTGACGGGTTTACCATCCGTGAGTGCTGTTTACCTCAGCCACCTTTCTTTGGCTGTTCTTGCCTGCGGTGTTGCTCCTGCACACGCCGCTATTGCGCGCGTCCCTCACCGCAGCGAACACCTTCCTGGTCCTTGCCAGTCTGCTGTTCTACTGGTGGGGCAGCCAAGAGCTGGTTCTGTTGTTGGCGGTGTCGGTCATCATCGACTATCTGGCGGCAGACCTGGCGAGCATCGCTCGTCGACGTGGACGAATGCGCATCGTCAAGGGGTGTGTTGTTGCGTCTGTCGTCGCCAACGTAGGACTCCTCGGTTGGTTCAAGTACGCCGGTTTTCTGGCTGAAACGATGAACAACATCGCCGCCCGTGCAGGCGGCGGCTCGATCGTCGTCCCTTCGGTGGTTCTGCCGATCGGAATCTCGTTCTTCACGTTCCAGTCGATGAGCTACACCTTCGACGTGGCCGCCGGTCGGATCGAGCCGATCGGCGACCCGCTGCGTCTTTTGCTCTACGTGAGCCTTTTTCCCCAGTTGATCGCCGGCCCGATCGTTCGCGCCCGTGATATTCAGTTCGAGCTGGCCTCCCGCACTGTTGGCATGCAACAACTGACCGACGGGTTTTCCCGATTCGCATGGGGCCTGGCCAAGAAGATGCTGATCGCTGACGCTGTCGCTCCGTTGGTCGACGCGGCGTACGCAGCCGAGCCAACAATGGCGTCCGCCTGGATCGCTGCGGTCGGATTCGCTGTTCAGATCTACTTCGATTTCTCGGGCTACTCCGACATGGCCATCGGCCTCGGGCAGATGCTTGGCTTCACGTTCCCGGAGAACTTCAACCGCCCGTACGCTGCCTCAACCGTCACCGACTTCTGGAGACGATGGCACATCACACTGTCGACCTGGTTTCGTGACTACTTCTACATCCCACTCGGCGGGAACCGCGGCTCGAAAGCTGCGACCTACCGGAACCTCATCCTCGTGTTTCTCGTGACCGGGATTTGGCATGGAGCCGCCTGGACCTTTGTGATCTGGGGTCTCTGGCACGGCGCAGCGTTGCTGATCGAACGGCGTGCCGGAATCGCTGCTCAGCACACCCATCCGCTGCTGAGGGCGTGGACGGTCCTAGTCGTTTTGGGCGGCTGGGTGTTGTTCAAGTCGCCCGATCTGGCAACTGCTGGCTCGCTGTTCGCAGCGTCGGTGACTCCCAGCCTGGATGTCCCATCCACGGTGGCTGATGCCTTCACGCCGTTGGCGGCAACCGCTCTGGTTGGCGGCGCAGTGATCTCGGTACTGCCCGGACGATTCCGACCCGCTGATCTGCTGTCGGTTCGGTCACGCCAGGGTGAGGCGGTCCGGTGGGCCCTCTATGGTGCCGCACTCCCCCTCGTAGCAGTTCGAGTTCTGTCCGACGCCTACACGCCGTTCCTCTACTTCCAGTTCTGATGGCGGATCCAGACTCCAGTCGCACCTGGCCTCTCACGAGCCTGATCGCCCTTCTGGGGTTCGTGTTCGTACCGGCAGTGATGACGGTGGCAGGACTCTCTGCACCCGGGGACAACCCTCCAGGCGAGGTCGAAAACTCACCCGACGGCCTGGCGTTCTCAGAAGGGCGTGAGGGGTCGCTCGGCAGAATCGATCGATGGGTCGAGTCGAGGGTGCCCGGCCGAGAGCTGGCATTCGAGTTCGACCGCACCACCACGAGGATTCTCGATGACAACTACACGGGGGCGATTGCGGCAAATGATCGTGTGCAACTCGGCAGCGATGGCTGGTTGTTTCTGAAGGACGCAACCCACCAGCCATGTGCAACTCCGGCCCAGGAGCAGGAATGGGCGGCTGAGATCGGTCGGGTTGAATTCCTGGTCGACGCGGCCGGGAAACAACCCTTGATCGCAATCGCCCCGGATCGGGCAACCATCGTGCCTGAACTGCTGGGCGAGATCGAGAACGCCTGTCAGGTTCAGAACCGCAAGGTTGTGAAACGGCTGGCTGAGTCCAGCAACGTTCTCGACCTCGCCTCCGCGGTTGAAGGGGAAGCACACGCGCTGCAGATCGACACCCATTGGAGCCCCACGGGCGCCCTGGCGGGAGCCGAGCTACTGGTGGAGACAATTCTCCCGGGGACCTGGGAGGAGCGGACCCTCACCTCAGACGTTGTCGAACGGCGGGGAGACCTCGATGGTCTGCTCGGGTACGAGAACACAGAATCGGTGAATCTCTTGACCATCGAACAACCGACTCCGACCACGCTGAACTCACTCCCCACCTCGATCGCCGGACGCCCCCTGGTCCAGGCCACCACGCCGGGGGCATCACCTCACCATCTCCTGCTGGTTCATGATTCCTATGGCGGCTACAGCCTCGAGGACGAACCGACTTCTTACCTCGCCGGACTCGCAACGTCCTACGTCCGCCCGTGGTTCAACCGGGTCGACAATGTCCGTATCGCCGGACTGGATGCGGACTCGATCGGCGAAGACGTTGTCACCCGCTCGCTGAATGAAGCAGACACGTTCGCCTTCCTTTTTGTACAGCGCACACTTCCGGTTCGGCTGCAATCTGGCTCGTTGAGTGGTCCGTTGGCAGCTGCGCTGGTCGACCGTCTGGGCGTAAAGCAGTCGCCGGACCGGCCGACAGCCACTGCGGGGGTTCTGATCTTGGACGGCTGGGGCGCCAGCGCGCCCGAATCGATTCAGATCGACACAAGCGGTGGGGCTGTCCAACGCCGGATCGACTACCCGGACCGAATCGTGGTGGCCGTCGATGCGGGGACCTCATTGGTGACCTCCAGCGCGGCGGAATCATGGCGCTTCGTCGCCACGGAGTCGTAGGCCAATCTCGTGCTGCGGGCCCGAACGCGCCACAGGCGGCCACATCTCCGGGGAGACATGGCCGCCTGCTGGCGTCGTGGCTTTGAGGTGTTAGCCGGCGGGAACGAAACTCTGAGTTGAGTAGTTCTCCGCAGGAGGCTTGGACACAACCCCGTTCAGATCCAGTTCGACGTAGTCGATCAGGCCCTGGGCGTAGTTGATAAACGTATCGACGATCCGCGAATCGTCGATCTCGGCGAAGGTCAGGTAGCCATCCCGACCGGCGGCGATGAAGTCGTTGGTAACGACGGTGTAGGTGGCGCCTGGGTCGAATGGGACCCAGTCGGTCGAACCCTTGGCCTGATACTCGAGGTTCGTCAGACGTGAACCCTTCGCTGCGGTGGCATCGGCATCCCAACGTAGCCCGGCGGCATACGGGTAGGCGCCGGTGGAGCCATCGGGCTGGAGGGCGAAATCGAAGCCGTCCTCGAGAACCTGCTTGATCTCGACACCGGTCATTTCGAGGTTGACCATCGTGTTGGAGAACGGCAGGATCGTGTAGGCGGTGGCGATGGTGAGATCACCAGCGGGCACATCGATCCGGACGCCACCGGCGTTCTGGATCGAGATGTCGCTCTCGAAGCTGCGCGCACGGAATGCCTCAGCCACAAGCTGCTGGATGTCGCCGCCGCGTTGCGCGGTATCCGACACGTCGCAAATGGTGGAGCGGCCCTGACCCGGAATGCGTTCGAGGCACAGGTCCTCGGTAACTGTCCCGATCACCCGTGCCGTCTCGGCCTCGACCCGGCTCGCGAACGACTCGATGATCTCGGTCGCTCTGGCGTCGGGTTCGACGATGCTCAGCTCGGGAGCAGCGGCCACCTGGTCCAGGACAGCCTGGAGTTCGGCGCCTTCGAGAGCAACATCCTCGTCATCGACCTCGCGGCTGAAGTTGTCGCCGATCAACAGGTGAGGGGTGCCCTCACAGCTCGTGACAAGTCCGAACTCGTCCCAGGTGACACTGATGTGGCCGACGATCTGGCTGTACTCCCAGGCTTGGGCGATGCAGACCGGAGCGCCCACCGAGTCGGTGGTCATGGTTGGGTACGGGCCCTGGGGGTTGAGACCGTACTGAGCAAACTCATCACCCAGGAGTGTGTGACTGTCGCCGCCGATGATGACGTCGACGCCGTTCACCATGCTGGCCAGGGCCAGGTCGTTGTCGTACTGGTAGTGGGTGACCAGCACGACCTTGTTGATGCCTTCGGCGCGAAGTTCGTTGATCTGTGCCTGGGCGGTGGCCACCTCATCGAGGAACTGGGTGTCCGGATCGGGACTGGACGAGTTCTTCGTCTTGGAGGCGATGTCGATACCGACATAGGCCACGGACTCACCGTTGTAGTCATAGACGATGCGATCTCGGAGGTATCCCTCAGCCAAAGGCGAGCTCGGACCGGGGACCACGTTGGCGGCGAGCACCGGGGTCTGGCAGTACGGGCCTGCCCGCAGGAAGTCGAGGAAGTTCGCAAGGCCAGCGTCGCCGTCGTCGAACTCGTGATTGCCGAGTGCGAAGGCATCGAAGCAGATCTCGTTCATGAGCGCAGCGTCCGGCTCACCCTTGAACAGGCTGTAGAAGAGCGTGCCGGTGATGGCATCGCCGGCGTGAATCTTGGCGACGTTCTCGCCTGCCGCTTCGAGCTCACGCTCGAGTTCCTTGAACTTGGCCACGACCCGGGCAAAGCCGCCGAAGTCTACGTCGGTCTCGGCGCCGCCGAGTTCCAGGCCGATGTCGTCACCCTCGAGGTGGCTGTGATGGTCATTGATGTGCAGGATGTTCAGCGACAGCCCTTCCGCGGCGGTGCCGGTGAGGTTCTTCTGCTCGTCGGACTCGGCGAACCAACGGATGATGCTGTGCTGCGGGGATCCAGAGCCCAGGATGTCGTCGACCCAGTAGCTGAGACCGGCGGCATCGGCGGGACGGCCCAGCGCCTGGACATAGAGACGGTTCACGAACTCAGCATCGGAGAGCCCGTCACCCACCGAGTTGTTCCACTCGTCGCTCGCCGTGAAAGCCCACGTCAGGTCGTCGTAGGTTGCGCCGCCGGCGGCGACTTCCATCCAATAGTCGAGGCCGGCTTGATCAGCCTCTCGGCCCAGCACGGTCTTGTAGAGGCGACGAATTTGGTCGACGCTCAGTTGCTCGGCGGCCACGACCGACGAATCGTCGGTTTGTGACGCTGCGGGAGCAACGCCCCCGACCGCCGCTGCGGTGCTCATCATGGCGACCGCTAAAAGGCCCGCCAAGGCTTTCCTTGCTCTCATCTGTTGTCTCCCACGCTTGGATTCGACGGACCCAATCACCCGTCTGAGTAATAGGATCGCCGCTCTGAGTGAGATTTCCAAACTGGGAGAACACAAATACCCACAGACAGGGTGGTCTGCCCAAGGAGCCTCCCGCACCAACTCTTGACCGGATTCGAGGATTGGGCGAACATATGTTCGATGCCGGCATCTATTCTCCACGCCGACCTCGACTCGTTCTACGCGTCGGTGGAACAGCGCGACGATCCCTCACTGCGGAATCGACCAATGATTGTGGGCCAGGGAATCGTCTTGGCCTCGAGCTATGAGGCCAAAGCGATGGGTGTCCGGACTGCGATGGGGACGGCTGCCGCGTTGCGGCTCTGCCCCGACGCGGTGGTTGTTGGGGCGCGGATGAGTGCCTACGTGGAGGCGAGCAAGCGTGTCTTTGAGATCTTCCGTGACACGTCACCGTTGGTCGAAGGGGTTTCGATCGACGAGGCGTTCATCGACGTCGGCGGACTCCGCACCATCGTGGGACCGGCACCCAAGATCGGAGCGAACCTTCGTCGGCGGATCCGGGACGAAGTTGGGCTGCCCATCACGGTCGGGGTCGCCACGACCAAACACTGCGCAAAAGTTGCGAGCCAAGCCGGCAAACCCGATGGATTGCTGGTGGTTCCCGAGGGTGGAGAGCTCGATTTTCTGTGGCCACTGCCGGCCAACAAGTTGTGGGGCGTCGGCAAGAAGACAACCGAGAAGCTCGGGAAGATCGGGATTGCCACAATCGGTGACCTCGCCACCGCCGACATCGAACGGCTGACCAACGCGCTCGGAAACGCCAACGCTCACCACCTGCAGTCACTCGCGAACAACCGGGATCCCCGCCGCATCGAGACCACTCGGCGGCGCAAGTCAATCGGCTCACAGCGATCGTTCCCATCGCGAGGTATGACCGGCGACGACGCGTGGGTGATCGCGCTCGAGCTGGTGGAGAAGATCAGTGGTGCAATGCGCACCAAGAACCTGATGGGGAGAACCGTCACGCTCAATCTGCGCGACAACAACTTCCACTCGTTCAGTCGATCGACCACACTCGCCGAAGCGAGCTGGTCCTCTGCCGATATCGGTCGGGCGGCCAAGAAACTGTTCCGTGAGAACCGGGAATTCCTCACCAGTGGGGGCTGTACGAAACTGGGACTCTCGATCTCCAACCTCACCTCACCTCACAACGTTCAGCAAAGCTTCGAGTTCGAGCCAGGTCGCCCGGCGGCCGTCGACGCTGCGGTCGACGAGATCAAGAAGCGGTTCGGGTCGAGCAGCATCGGTGCCGCTCGGACTCCCAGTGGAGGGGCAGAGCACCACTCGCACCCAAACTGGCACGAGTGACTTCCGGTGCGCGATCCTCCCAGGACGATGGGCACACTGATGGCCATTACGGGCTCTGCGCCCGAAACCCGCTGCACGAATGACGAGAGCAGAGTGACTGAGCCACACCTGCCGGGAACGGCCCGGACCGAGAATCAGGAAGCGAACGACGAACCCTCTCCCCGGGGTGCGCTCGACGGCGTGTTGGTGGCCGACTTCTCCCGAGTGCTGGCGGGGCCGTTGTGCACGATGCACCTTGCCGACATGGGTGCAGAGGTTGTCAAGGTGGAGCGACCCGATGGCGGCGACGACACCCGCCACTGGCCACCGTTCCTCGAGGACGGCATGTCCACCTACTACGCCGCCATCAACCGCAACAAGCGAAGCGTCACCTTTGATCTTTCCGTGGACGAGGACGCAGAATTGGCTCGACGCCTGGCCGATCGTTCAGACGTGATCATCGAGAACTTCCGACCCGGGGTGATGAGGACCTTCGGACTCGACAGCGACGCGGTTCTGAGGCGTAATCCAGGTGCGGTGTACTGCTCCATTACTGGATTCGGAGCGGACGGCACGGGTGGCGACATGCCAGGATTCGACTTCCTGATCCAGGGAATGGGCGGCCTGATGAGCCTGACCGGACCGGCCGACGGCGAGCCGTACCGCGTCGGTGTGGCGATGGTTGATGTGCTCGCCGGTCTGCACGCGCTGATCGGGATCCTGGCCGCACTCAACGCCCGGCACACAAACGGTGGCAAGGGACAAGTGGTCGACATCGCCCTCATGCAATCGCTCCTGGCCGGGATGGTCAACGCCAGTTCCGCTGCTCTGCTCACGGGCCAGAATCCACGGCGAGCGGGCAACCGCCACGCATCGGTGGCGCCGTACGAGGTCTACTCGGCCAGCGACGGTCCGTTCATCATCGCCACCGGAAACGACCGGCAATGGCAACGCATCTGTGAGGTGTTGGGGGCCTCGGAGCTGGCCCGCGACGAACGGTTCTCGACCAATGCCAGCCGCGTGAGCCACATAGGCGAGCTGGCTGAATCGATGGCGCCATATCTGCTGAAACGAACCGCCGCCGAGTGGACTGCGGCGCTACTGGCTGCACGGGTGCCGGCCGGACCGATCAACACGCTCACCGAAGCCTTCGCAGACGCCGAGCGACTCGGCCTCGACCCAATCTGGGATGTCGAGGGAGTGCGCAGTCCACGGGCCCCGATCGGTCTCAGCGAAACGCCACTCCGGGGAGTGAGACGTCCACCAACCCTCGGTCAGGACAGTGAATCGGTCAGAGAGTGGCTGCGAACTGACAACCCTCACTCGGACGCTTGAAGATCGTCTGATTCGATCGTGAGGTCAGCGCAGTTCAAGACCTCTTCGCGTTCACCGCATGTGACACCGAACCGTTCGTACTCACTTCCGATCGGGGCCTCGGACCACAGTGCGTCACAGGCAACGCCGTCGCCATCTGCGCATCGGTCCCAGAGCTCATCGAGTACAGGATCGTCGCCGTAGGCGATCGGGCCGACGAATGCGATGTCGTCTGGCACCTCTTCGGGAGCATTCAACATCTCCTCGGCTCGCTCACACGCTTGGATCAGTTCGGTACGCGAGTCACCACTGCGGAGCCCATCGGCCAGGCCGGTCACACAATTCGAGACTTCGATCGAGTACCCGTCGGCCACAAGATCCCCTACTCGGGTTTCTCGAGTGACCTCGGCAATCGGAGCCGGACTCGAACACGAAGTGAGAGCCAGGACGGCTACGACCACTACGGCAATCTGGGAGGGGAGTCGCCACACGTGGTCCTATCGGCGCCTCAAGCCCGGGCGTGAGACCCCGGTCCGCCAAAAATCGGCACCCCACGACATTCGGCTGTTCTGTCGTCGCCCCAGCACAACCAGTGTCGTGCTGCAACGATTTTTGGGGGGAATGTGGCCGGGCGACGCTTTTTGGGACGAGTTCAGCTGAGGCGAGGGGCCTTGGCGAGATCGACCACGAACCGGGTGAGATGGGACGGAAAGATGTGCTCGGCCACCAGCACCGGTGCACCTTCGGTGTCGAACGTGGTGCGCTCGACCGTCAGCACCGCTGATCGTTGCGGGACACCGAGCAGTTCAGCGTCGGCGTCGCTCACAACATCGGCACCAATTGTCTGGGTGGCACCACCAATCTCGGCTGCGATGAGGTCATAGAAGCTGTGGTTGGCCACTTGGCTTCGGCTCAGCTCGGCACCCAGGTCCTCACGACACCAGACGGTGACCCGAGCGAAGGGCTGGCCATCGGCGAGGTTCAGACGCCGCACCTCCAAGACTCGATCACCGAGCTTGGCTGCGCTGGCGGCTTCGCCGGCGGCATCTACGAATCGAAAGGCAAGGATTCGTCGCTCTGTGGTCCTGCCCGAGGCCTCGAGTTGGGCTTCGATGGTGGTCAGGCCAGTCAGCGGCTGGGCCACCGGGTTCGCCGTCGCCATCCAGCCGAATCCCTGGCGCGACTCCACGAGGCCTTCGTTGCGCAGGACCTCGAGCGCCTTGCGGACCGTGACCCGACTGGCGTCGTAGCTTTTTCCGATCTGTGCTTCGGAGGGAAGGACCTGGCCCGCATCGAACTCACCCGTCTGCAAACGCTCTCGAAGCGAATCCGCAATTTGTTGATATCGGATGTGTCGCACGGTGTTGCTCTTCCTGATTGGTTCAGCCAGCCAAACCATTTAGTGGCGGTTGGCACTGCCACCAACTTGTATTATAGTTGTATCAGATCCCGCAGAAAACACAACGAGAACCTACGACGAGGAGCATCCCATGGCCGTCGGCCCCGAAACCCCGATCGAACTGATCAACGGCGTATACGCCACTCTCGATGAACGCGTAGGTGCAATGCGGGCCCGAATGGGTCGGCCGCTCACCCTGGCCGAGAAAATTCTCGCCAATCACCTCGACAGGCCAGACGCCGAGGTCGAGCGGGGCAAGAGCTACGTGGACTTCCGGCCGGATCGGGTTGCGATGCAGGACGCGACCGCCCAGATGGCGTGGCTGCAATTCGACACCGCAGGGCTGGATGCGGTCCAGGTTCCGACCACAACGCACTGTGACCATCTGATTCAGGCCAAGGTGGACGCCACCCGAGATCTGCTCCGTGCAATCGACACCAACGAAGAGGTGTATGACTTCCTGCGCTCGATCAGCGCCAAATATGGCGGAGGCTTTTGGGAACCGGGCAGCGGAATCATCCACCAGGTTGTCCTGGAGAACTACGCATTTCCTGGCGGGATGATGATCGGAACCGACAGCCATACACCCAACGGTGGCGGGCTCGGCATGATTGCGATCGGTGTTGGCGGAGCCGACGCGGTCGACGTGATGACCGGCTTCCCGTGGAACGTCCGTTGGCCCAAGCTCATCGGCGTGCACCTCACCGGCTCGCTCAGCGGCTGGACCGCACCCAAAGACGTCATCCTGAAGGTGGCCGAGATCCTCACGGTCAAAGGGGGCACAGGAGCGATCGTGGAGTATTTCGGCGAAGGAGCCAACAGCCTCAGCGCGACCGGCAAGGCCACGATCTGCAACATGGGCGCCGAGATCGGAGCCACCACCAGCCTGTTCGGCTACGACGATGCAATGGCCCGCTACTTGAAGAGCACCGGCCGGGAGGCAACCGCCGACGCAGCCAACGCCGTCTCCCATCACCTTCGTGCGGACGACGAGGTGTTGGCCAGCCCTCGCGAGTTCTTCGATCAGGTAATCGAGATCAACCTGGACGAACTCTCTCCCCACATCAACGGCCCCCACACGCCCGACCTCGCCCGTGAGGTGAAAGATCTCGGGGCCGAAGCGGCAGAGAAGGGTTGGCCTCAGGAGATCAGCGCTGCGCTCATCGGCAGTTGTACCAACAGCTCCTATGAGGACATCACACGGGCGGCATCAATTGCGCGGGAGGCCGCAGCGAAGGGTCTCACCGTCAAAACCCAGCTGCTGATCACCCCCGGTTCAGAGCAGGTTCGAGCCACCATCGAACGTGACGGGTTGTTGGCTGACTTCGAAGCCCTCGGCGCAACCGTTTTGGCCAACGCGTGCGGTCCCTGTATCGGGCAGTGGGATCGGTCCGGGGAGCGCCAGCCGGGCGAAACCAACGTGATCGTCACCAGCTACAACCGCAACTTTCCCAAGCGCAACGATGGTGACGCCGCCACCCTGGCCTTTGTCACCTCCCCGGAAACGGTTATGGCGTTGGCACTCGCTGGAACCGTCGACTTTGATCCGATCAACGGCACCTTGACCAACGACACAGGCGACGAGGTCTCACTGTCGGTTCCAGTTGGGGTCGAGCTGCCGCCGAAGGGGTTTGACCCGGGCGAAGAGACCTTCATCGCCCCGCCTTCCGATGGCGCCGGCATCGAGGTAGCGGTCTCTCCCACATCGGACCGGCTTCAGCTCCTTCGTCCGTTCCCGGAATGGGATGGCAACGACTACACCGATTTGCCGGTGTTGGTAAAGGCGCAGGGAAAGTTCACGACCGATCACATCTCGATGGCAGGACCCTGGCTGAAGTATCGCGGCCATCTGGAAAACATCTCTGGCAACCTGTACCTCGGCGCGGTGAACGCCTTCACCCGGGCTGATGGCACGCCCTACGAGGTCGGTCACGGTAAGAACCAACTCACGGGCGACATTCAGACGTTTCCCACGATCGCCAAGGCGTACCACGAGGCTGGCCAGCCGTGGGTGGTGATCGGAGATGAGAACATGGGCGAGGGCTCCAGCCGCGAGCACGCTGCGATGGAACCTCGATTCCGTCTCGGCCTGGTGGCCATCGCCCGCAGCTTCGCCCGGATCCACGAGACCAATCTCAAGAAGCAGGGAATGGTTCCTCTCACCTTTGCTGACCCTGCCGACTATGACCGAATCGGCGAAGACGACCGCATCGCCGTCGTCGGTTTGGCCGATCTCGCACCGGGCACGTCGGTGACGGTGGAAGTCACACCGCCCGATGGAGACCCCTGGTCTTTCGAGGGGAACCACACCTTCAGCGATGAGCAGATCGAGTGGTTCAGGGCCGGCAGCGCGCTCAACGTGATCCGTCGCAATCTCGCCTGAGAGGGTCTGCCTTGGCTGATCCGAGCCGCAATCGTCACCGAACGGGTCGGATCGGGGCTTCACCGCCGACGACAACAGCACATCGACTTAGCCAGCGAAACCGGTGGCCGATAGGTTTTCACCTATGACCGGGGCAGCCTTCTTTGATCTCGACCGCACGCTGCTCCAGGGAGCAAGCGGTCCACTCATCTCGTCTGCGATGCGGGCCGAGGGCCTCCTGCCGGACAAACCGATCCGGGGCGAAGGTTTGGTGTTCGGGATTTTCAACGTGATCGGCGAGACCTTGCCGTCGATGGCGCTGACCCGGCTCGGTATCCGTGCCACCAAAGGGTGGTCGGTCGAAGCATTCAAAGCCGCTGGACAGCGGGTCGCACCTGCACTCGCCGACGCGGTTGAGCCGTTCGCCAAAGAGATCCTCAGGGATCACCAGAAAGCTGGGCGCAAGATCGTGCTGGCCACTACCACTCCGTATGAGATGGTCAAGCCCTTCGCTGATCTGATGGAGTTCGATGCGGTGTTGGCAACCAAGTACCGGTCGACCGACGGACAGAGATACGACGGTTCGGTCGACGGAGAGTTCGTGTGGAACCGGGGCAAAGCCCGGTTGGTGAAGGCCTGGGCAAAGTCGAACTTGGTTGAGCTTGCAAGCAGCTACGCCTATTCGGACAGCATCTTCGATCTCCCGATGCTCCGCAGCGTGGGATTCCCCACCGCTGTGAATCCGGACCCTCGCCTGTGGGCGCTCACGGTCGTGAACGGCTGGCCGGTCCTCTACTTCACCGCTCCCCCCGGTGTTCCAAAACCGCTTGGGATCGAGCCTCAGCGCGTCGTGTCCGAGCTGGTACGACCCGAGTTCCTGCCGTGGGTCCGAATCGAGGTGGAGGGACTGGAGAATCTCGATGACGTGGCGGGGGTCTTGATCGCCCCGAACCATCGCAGCTACATCGATCCCATGATGATTGCCCAAGCGATCAGCAGGGTGAACCGTCCGGTGCGGTTCCTTTCCAAGAAGGAAGTTACCGACGCTCCGGTCGTCGGCCCGATCGCTCAAGCGATGGGAGCCATCCGGGTCGATCGTCAAAACAAGACTGGTGACCCCATGGCCGAAGCGGCACGGGCGTTGCGGGCCGGCGAAGTGGTGGCTGTCTTTCCGCAGGGCACGATCCCGCGGGGCCACGATTTCTTCGACCCCGAGCTCAGGGGACGGTACGGAGCAGTGCGATTGGCGCTCGACTCTGGCGCCCCGCTGGTGCCGATCGGTCTGTGGGGAACCGAACGAGTATGGCCACGAAACCGCAAGCTGCCCTACGTTCTGAACGTCGCAGATCCCCCCCACGTGACGGTGAGGGTTGGAAACCCATACCACCCGGAGACCAACGACCTCAACGCAGAAACTGCAGTTCTCATGCAGAAGATCGTGGAGCTGCTGCCGCCTGAAGCTCGGGTTCGTCATGAGCCGACTAAGGCTGAGCTGGCGCGAACATTGCCCGGCTGAGTCGGCACATTCGAGGTATGACTACTTTCACATGGAACGCGTCGACATTGCCCCGTGAACTTGTTCTAACATATCACTACATGCATCTCCCCCTTTGATGCAAAGACGCCGAGTCGGTTCCCCCTTTCCAGAATCGGCGTCAAGAAGGCCGGCCCATCGGGCCGGCTTTCTTCTTTTCCGGGCACGACAACGTTGGGCGACCCGAAGGGCCGAGTCCGTGAAGCGAGCCCGCCGAGGAACGAGGCGAGCGAGCGAGAACACGGACGCAAAGGCCCCACCGCCGGAGCGAAAGGGCCCCTGGAGGGAAGCTATAGAGGCATGTTGTCGTGGCGTCGGGGGCGGAGCTTTTCCCTCTTACTCGACAGCATTTGGAGGGCGGCGATGACCTTGCGACGGGTTTGCTCGGGTTCGATCACTGCGGTGATCGAACCTCGTTCGGCCGCTGGGTAGGGGGTGAGGTAGGTCGATTCGTACTCGGCCACCAGCTCTGCCTTTTCTGCCTCTGAGGCTCCGCGATGCAGTATCTCGACAGCACCTTTGGCACCCATCACCGCAACCTCTGCGGTAGGCCATGCAAACATGACGTCGTTTCCCATGTTGACCGAGTCCATCACGATGTAGGCACCGCCGTACGATTTGCGGACGATCAGGCCGATGCGGGGAACGGTTGCCCGCGCATAGGCAAAGGCCAGCTGAGCCCCGTGGCGGATCATGCCACGCCATTCGAGGTCTTTACCCGGGAGGAATCCGCTGGTGTCGACGATGGTGAGCAGGGGGATGTTGAACGCATCACAGAAACCAACGAATCGGGCGCCCTTCTGACTGGCCGCGATGTCGATGCTCCCCGCCATCGATTGAGTTTGGTTGGCGACGATCCCGATGGGGTGACCGCCCATGCTGGCGAATCCAACAACGATGTTCGGTGCCCACTGGGCACGTAGTTCGGTGAAGTGGCCATCGTCGGCAACCGATGAGATGATGTCGCGAACGTCGTAACTTCCGGTCGGTGTGTCTGGCAGGAATTCACCGGCCTCGGGCGTCGGGCGGTCGAGCGGATCTTCGGAGGGAAGTACCGGCGAGAGTTCATCCACGTGGTTTGGCAGGTAGGAAAGAACTTCCAGCAGGTAGTCCTCGCCCTCGGCCGGAGTTTCGACAACGGCAGCAGCAAGGCCGCTGCTCCGCTGGTGGGCGCCAGCTCCGCCCAGCTCTGGGCCGGAGATCTCTGTTCCGGTGAAGTCACGAACCATTCGCGGGCCGGAGAGGTACGCGTAGGCATCGGTTGTGAACACCACGACGTCGGCCAGACCGAGAAGGAACGAAGGTCCGGAGAGAACCGGACCGTCAGCCACGAACAGGATTGGCACGATCCCGCTGCTTCGAACCATCTCGCGGGCGATTCTGCTCCACGCCACCGACGGCGCCAGCCCTTCGGCGATGTTGGGCCCCGCTGCGCTCAGGTGACCTATCACGGGGAGTCCCTGATCGCGAGCCGTTCGAAACCCGGCTTCGACCACGGCACAATCGGCCTCGCTGATCGTGGTGCCGACCTGGGAGCCGAGCAGAGACAGTCGCATGAAGCGCCGATCATCCGCCACGACAACCCGGGCGCTGGATTTGGTCTGCGTTGCGGCCCTGAGGTCGATCGTTCCCGTCTCGGTCAGGTCAAGTTCAGCTGTCGATCCTGGTCCCGTCACTCCCCTTTTGTAGCGCATGACATGGTGAGTTCAGGCTGAACTGGGAAGATTGTCCGTCCCGATGCGATCGACTCACCAGTCAGATCCCTGCGCTGACAGCCCGCCTGCTCAGGGGGCGATGAAGAGGTCGAGCAACTGCCCGTTCTCCATGATGGTCGCGCCCTTCATGGCGGCCTCGGCGGCCAGGTCCATGTTGTCGCTGACGACAACGACAGGCCACTCGTTCGGGTAGGAATCGATCAGGCTCACAATCTGAGCCGTCACCGATCCGCCTTCGTTCGTCACACGCACCCGTACCGAACGGGAGTCGGGAAGCCGGTCAACGCCGAAGTCTCGGTCGAGGAGCACATCGGGTGCTGAACCGCTTGTTCCTGCCATCACGCTGAGGTAGTGGACGAGGTTCCGTCGCTGCTCGATGCGATCAACGCTGGGCCAACCCATTGCCGCAACGGGATCTCCATCGATCAACAGCACGACGTTCTCGGTGTTCACGAGATAACGAGCAGACTCGAGCGGATCCGAGGCTGCCTCCTGAGGAACATCGATCGGTTGCCGCTCGGACGTGATCTGCTCTGTCGAGTCCGCATGGTCTTCAACCTCTTCTGCGGTCACCAGCTCGTCGTCGGCCCTTCGGGCGGGAGTTTCCGCAACTGCGGTGTCTGTACCCGCATCAGATTCGGCGGCCGGCATCTCGATCGAGGTGTCGACCTCGTCCTCGGTGAGCAAACCAGAAGCGGCGAGACCGACAGTTCCCACACCGGCGGCGGCAAGCAAGCCACCTCCAGCACCACCGTCAGATTCGCTGGTTGGTTCCTCGAGCAGCTCGGAACCGCCGCTGTCTTTGCCACGGGGGACGAACGAGCTGAACAGGCTGGTGAGCCCGCCGCGGGAGGCCGTTGCACCGGCCTCGGCAGCCTCGGACGCAGTGACCCCAGACCCGGGGAGATCATCGGTCTCGGAAGGTTCGAACGATGCGACAGTTTCGGCAACCAGTGCATGGACCTCATCGATGTCTTCGACAACGGGCTCTTCCGCCACGATCTCGTCGGCTTCTGATTCCTCAGCAGCATGCTCGACGGTCGGTGCTTCGTCTGGGACCGAAGGAGCGCCATCGAGCAGTCCCGCAGTGAAGTCCTCGGTAGTATCCGACATCACCAGCGGCGACAGTTCGGAGTCGGAGTCCGGCTCCATCACTTCGGGGTCGCGGTACTCTCCGGTGTCGACACTGTCGGCCGCGAACATCTCATCGGGAATGAGCTCATTGGTCTCGGCGAGCTCCACATCCTCGATCTGATCTTCGTCGATCTGATCTTCGACGGTGTCGTGGTCGGAGATGACAGGCCATTCATCGGCACTGGTTCCATCGTCAGCGACGGCGCTTTCGTGGCCATCGGATGATTCCGCTTCGTCACCTTCGGACTCTTCTTCCACGATGACGTCGTCGACGTCG
>JBLYYW010000525.1:0-2801 GCA_048550155.1 Acidimicrobiales bacterium
GGAGGAAGTTGGCACCGATTCCTTCGAGTCACACTTCACCCGCGTCGAGCTGCCCAGCCCCGGAGGTGACGAGGAGCTTCAGAAGTTCGTCGGGCTGCAGCGGACAGCGCCACTCGACCGTTCACAGCCGTTGTGGTCGATCGCCTGTATCGATGGCTTCAACGGTGGGAGCGCTGTGCTCACTCGAACGCACCACGCAATCGCCGACGGCATCCGCCTGGTGCAGCTCGCCATGAGCCTCTTCGATGCCGCTCCCGAGGGCGGCCCAATTCTCGCTCCACCGGTTTCGAACCGTTCAGCCCCTCCGGCACGGCCGCATCAATCGCTTCAGCACCGTCTACGTCACGAGGTCGCAGCCGCTGCGAGCGAACTCGCCGGAGTCACCAACGAGCTGGGTGGCGCCGTGGGCAATGCCCTGTCGGATCCGCTGGGAACGTCTCGGGCCGGGCTTTCGGCGCTGGGTGACACGGCTAACGAAGCGGCCAATCTTGCCGGACGCACCGCTCGTCAGGCTGCGAGTTCGCTCACCAGTCCTGTCGGTGCTGCGCACGGAGCGGCCGAGGTGGCGATCACCGCAGCCGAATCCACCGCCGCCTGGCTGGAAAACACGATGCGGCCTCGGCTCGCCGGCGAGGGGCCGTTGGTCGACCTGTTCTCGTCCAGCCCGGGCGACATCGACTTCGCCCGCAAGCTCCTGCTCGGTACCCGCAACAACCCGACGATCTGGACCGGGCCGGTGGGCACCCGAAAGGTTGTGGCATGGTCCAAGCCGATTCGGCTGGTCTCGGTGAAGGAGGTCGCTCGGGCACACGAGGCCACTGTCAACGACGTGCTGGTCACCTGCGTAGCAGGCACGCTGCACACCTACCTCACCGCGCATGAGAGCCGGTGCGAGTCGGTGAACTGGATGATCCCGGTCAACCTCAAACCGCTCGACCATACGCTTCCGGAGGAGCTCGGCAACAACTTCGCAATCGTCCAGCTCGAACTTCCGACCGCTATTGCCGACCCGCTCGCCGTGCTCGACGTCGTCAAACAGAGAATGGGACGGATCAAACAGGGGCACGAGGCGGCGCTTGCATTCCGTCTGCAAGAGCTGGTCTCAGGCCTTGGTGATTCCTTGTACCGGGCCACGGTCGATCTCCTCGCGAACCGGGCGGTCGGCGTTCTCACGAATGTGCCTGGCCCACCGATCCCGGTCTACATCGCCGGACGACGGGTTGAGGGAATGGTCGGTTGGGCTCCGATTTCCGGTGATCAGCCCATGTCGTTCACGATCTACAGCTATGACGGGAAGGTGTTCGTCGGGATCGCCTGCGACGCGGAATTGGTTCCGGACCACGAGCAGATCGTCGAAGGATTCGCAGAGGCATTCCGTCGTCTGTCGGCAGCGGCCCGCTGAGGGTGGGAAGCTCTCGTACGCCTGTTTCTGGGTGACGTTACGGCTGAGGAGTAGTTGCGGTGCTGTTCTCCAGAGCCGCGATGGCTGCACCTACGATTCCGGCACTGTTGCCAAACTGAGCGACTCGGATCGATGCGTCGACATCGAGCTTGTCAGCGAACTTGTGAAGCTTCTTGCTGGCACCACCGCCAATGATGAAGTGGTCTGGCGTGAAGACTCTCGAGACCCGCTGCAGGAAGTAATTGAATCGCTCACCCCAGTCGCCCCACTTCAGGTCATCAACCCTTCTCGCTCGGTCGCCCGCATAGAACTCGATGGGCTCACCGTCCTTGCCGGGCATCCGTCCGAGTTCGATGTTCGGGATCAACATGCCGTTATAGAACACTCCGGAGCCGAGCCCGGTACCGATTGTGATCATGATCACCGTTCCGGTCAATCCTCGACCTGCTCCGAGCGTCATCTCTGCGACGCCGGCGATGTCTGCGTCGTTGTGCACCACGAATTTCTGGCCGGTCGACTCGGCGAACAGTTCATCGACACGAGTACCTCGCCAGGATTCGTCGATGTTGCCCGCTGTCAGTGCTTGCCCGTCGACGACGACGGTCGGAAAGCTGCAGCCGACCGGGCCGTTGTAGTCAAGCTGAGCTACAAGGTCATGAACGACTTCGGCGATTTTGGCGGGCGTAGACGGCGTCGGCGTAGCTATCCGAATACGGTCGCTTATCAGCTCGCCGGTGTCGGTGTCGACGACTGCACCCTTGACACCCGAGCCACCGACATCGATCCCCAGTACTTCCATCACCAAACCCGCCGTTCGACTGTAGTCATCGACGGCGAAGTGTAGGAGACTCTCGGCCGCTGTCCAAGTGATCGGCGCCTCTCGTCCGTGAGCGGCCTAGCGTGCCGGGCACGACGGCTGGACATGGACCATGTGGATCATCCGATGCTCGGCACACGCTCACGTGACGGTAGTACGAGGGTCGATGTCGCTTCGTGACAGAACGGATCGCTTGGTAGCTCCACGGTTGGTTCTGTTGCGTTGGTCCTGGTCGGCTGACCTGCGATGCCGATTTGGCTCGCCTTTCGTCGCTTGGTGGCCACGGCTGTCGAAGCGGTGGCATAGGTATTTGTGCTCAAGGTCGTGGAGCAAATGATCCGATGGTCACCTTTGCCACCCGCCCCCTCTCCATTGGAGAAGACCATGCCCCGAACCAAGATGCTGACACTCCTCGTTGCGATTGCCGTGAGCTTCGCCGCCTGCGGTGGACCAACGGTTGCCAGCGAAGGCACCCCTCCCGACCAGCTGGCCCTGGACGACGAGACCACAACCACTGAAGCCGAAGAGCAGGCGGACGAAGCCACCGACGAAGGCGAGCCAACCACTGCGGCTCCGCTTGCA
>JBLYYW010000526.1:0-8995 GCA_048550155.1 Acidimicrobiales bacterium
GAGGGCCGAAAGCGTGGTCTGTACCGCAGCGATGATGGTGGCGAGTCGTGGACCAAGACGTCGTCGAAACCCGAACTGTGCTGGCGGCCGTGGTACTACCAGCATGTCATCGCTCATCCGACCGACGCCGACACGGTGTTCGTCATGAACATGAAGGCGTGGAAATCGATTGACGGCGGGAAGGAATTCACTGAGTTCCACACCCCGCACGGCGACAACCATGGACTCATCATCGACCCCTCCAACCCGGACCGGATGATCGGATGTGACGACGGTGGTGCGTGGGTGTCGATGAACGCCGGCCACTCGTGGTCTTCGGTCTACAACCAGCTCACGGCGCAGTTCTACCACGTTGCCGTGGACGACCAGTACCCCTATCTGGTCTATGGGTCCCAGCAGGACAACTCCAGCATCGCCGTTCCGAGCCGCACCGGCAAAGGGGCCATCAACTGGGGGGATTGTTACCCGCCGGGAACCGCCGAGAGCGGCTATGTGGCACCCAAACCGGGAGACCCGAACATCGTCTACGTGGGAGCCATCGGCAGCTCGATGGGCGGGGGCGATGCGCTGCAGCGGTATGACCGCACCACCGACCAGGTGCAACTGGTTTCGGTGTGGCCTGAGGAGTATCACGATGGCAACAGCGCCGAGGTTCGATTCCAGTGGACCTATCCCATCGTGTTCTCACCCCAGGATCCCGATGTTCTGTACGCGTGCGGCAACAAGGTGTTCCGATCAACAGACGAAGGCCACAGCTGGGATGCCATCAGCCCAGATCTCACCTACGCCGACCCCGAGACGATGGGCGTGTCGGGTCCGCTCACGATGGACACGGCCGGTGCGGAGATGTATGCCACGATCTTTTCGTTCGTGGCCTCTGCCCACCGCCCGGGGGTTCTGATGGCAGGGTCCGATGACGGGCTCGTGCATGTCAGTCACGACGACGGTGGTGAGTGGAAGAACGTGACGCCGCCGGATCTGCCCAAGTTCTCACAGGTCACGATGCTGGCCGAGTCCGCTCATCACGAAGGAACCGTGTACATGACGGTGGCTCGTCACAAGATGGGGGACTACGCGCCGTATGTGTATACGACCTCGGATTTCGGGGAATCCTGGTCGATGATCACGAACGGACTTCCCCCGGATGACTTTTGCCGGGTGGTGCGCGAAGATCCGAATCGACCGGGACTGCTGTACGTGGGAACCGAACTGGGGCTTTTCGTCTCCTTTGACAACGGCGCCAACTGGCAGTCTCTCCAGGCGAATCTGCCGGTGACACCGGTGTACGACATGGTCGTGAAAGACACCGATCTGGTGGTCGCCACACACGGCCGCTCCTTCTGGATACTCGACGACCTCACCCAGCTCCATCAGATCCATGACGACATGAACGGGGACGGTGCGCCTCATCTGTTCAAGCCGCGCGACACCGTCAGGGTGCCGCCGGACATGTTCGCCGACTTCTGGGGCAGCCCCGACGGCAAGAACTATCACGTGACTCTGGGACAGAACGCGACGTTCTACTTGGACGAGCTGGAGACCGGACACAAGGTGAAGCGAGTGATCGACGCTGGTGAGGACCTTGAACCTGGCGTGCGCGTGACCTACTACCTTCCCGATGATTCCGAGGGCGACGTGGCGTTGAGCTTCCACGACGGGAACGGCGAACTCATCGAGACCTTCACCAGCGCTATTCCCGAGAACAAAGACGACCGGGAAGGGCTCTACATCACCGCACACCCAGGAATGAACAGTTTCCAGTGGCCGATGTTCTACCCGTCGGGGGAGAAGATGGCCGACACCAAGTTTCACGGCCGCCCGAAGGGTCCCTTGGCCCGGCCCGGACAGTACGAGATTCGACTTCGGGTCGGCGACACAGAACTTGTCCAGTCGTTCAGCCTGTTGAAAGATCCCAGGGTCAAGACCAGCGATGCTGACCTCGATGAGCAATTCCAACTCATCAGTCGAATTCAGGCCAAGCTGTCCGAGATCGTCGTGGGCGTCAACACAATCCGCGGTGCGAAGGATCAGCTCGACGCGGTGGCGGCGCGCCGGGACACAAACAAGGAAGTCGCGCAAACGTGTGAGACGATCACCGCACAGCTTGCCGAGATCGAAGATGCCCTGGTCCAGTCCGAGTTCACGTCCTCAGGCGACACCCTCAACTACCGCCAGAAGGTGTTCGAGAAGCTCAGTGGATTGGGTCCGGTCGTCAGCAGCGCCGACAAACCACCAACGCGCCAGTCGTACGAAGTCTACGACAAGCTCGCAGGGCAGGCCGATGAACATCTGGCTCAACTTGCCGCGCTGGTCAACGGTGAGGTGGCCGATCTCAATCGAGCTCTTGCGGATCTCGACGTCGGCGTCATCGGCGTTTGACCCCGACCCTCTTCGATCTTCATCTAGGAGCCTGAGTGGAAGTCCTTGCTGTAGTGGGCGTTCTCGCCCTGGTCTACGTGTCGTTCACGGTCTCAGCGTCGGCCGGCCTGGGAGGCTCGCTGGTTCTTGTCCCGACGCTGGCGTTGTATCTCGGCACCAAGGAAGGGGTGGCGCTCGCCGCACTGCTGCTGTCGAGCAACAACGTGATGAAGATCATCGCATACCGACATACGTTGCCGTTCCGTGCTGCCGCCGGAATCACAGTACTGATCGTCATCGGGGCCGCATTGGGCTCCACATTGTTGGTGCAGGCACCAACAATCCTCGTGACAATCGGAGTGGTCGCGATGTTCGTGGCGACGGTGATCGCGGAACGTCTCGAGCTCACCCCGGTTCGGGTGGGCTTCGCTCCGTTGTTGGCGTTCGTCTCGGGGGCCTCCAGCGGCTTCTCCGGGACGTCGGGACCGCTCAAGGGCGTTGCGATACGGAACCTGGATCTTGACCGCCGACACTTCGTGGGCGCTGCTTCGCTTGCATCCTTTGCCGGCGACGCCACCAAGACAGCTATTTTCGCCGAAGCAGATCTCCTCGGCCGTAGTTCCGTTCTCCTCGCCCTCGCCGCCGTGCCCTTGATGGCGTTGGGTACCTGGACCGGATCGAACCTGAACGAGCGAGTCGGAGAACATCGCTTTGCGCTGCTGTTCTGGACGGTGATGAGCGGATATACCGTTCGCCTTGGCCTTCTGGTCCTCTGAACAGACGCCAGCGGTCCTTCGAAATGGAACCCCCTTCTGAGGCCAAGTAAGTTCGCCTCCATGACCTCGAGGTTCACAGGCCGAAACGCACTCGTCACCGGGTCGACCCAGGGGCTGGGCAGGGCACTGGTGGAGCGGCTGGCAGACGAGGGACTTGCCGGTGCCGTCGTCACCGGAAGAAACGCCACCAGGGGTGCAGAGGTTGTCGCCCAACTGAAACGCCGTGGTTGCGAGGCGGTGTTCGTCCCAGCCGACCTGGCCCGCTCGGCGGATGTGCAGAACCTCGTGGACCAGGCTGCACAGAGGTTCGGGGTCATCCATCATCTTGGGAACTGTGCGGCGATCACCGACCGGGGCTCGATCCTCGACACCGACGTCGAACTGTTCGACCAAATGATGGCGGTGAACGTCCGGGCCCCTTTTCAACTGATCCAAGGTGTTGCCGGGATGGCCCGTGATGCCGGGGTGCCGGCTTCGGTGGTCAACATCGGGAGCGTTGTGGCCTGGGGCGGACCTGAAATATTGGCTCCGTATTCGATCTCGAAGGGTGCCCTGATGACGCTCACCCGAAATGCTGCGTATGCCTTGATGCGAGACCGAATCCGGGTGGTTGCGGTGAACCCCGGTTGGATGGACACCCCGGGCGAAGACGTGATCCAACGCAAGTATCACGATGGAGGGGACATGTGGCTGGCGGAGGCAGAGGCGACCATGCCGTTCGGACGATTGATCAAGACCGAAGAGATCGTCACCACGCTCGCCTTCGTTCTGAGTGACGAGGCGGGACTGATGACCGGGAGCATCATTGATTTCGACCAGTCGGTGCGGGGCGCGGGTCCGGCGCCCGTTCAGCCCGAACGGTTGTAGGAGCGCACGATGACACGTGTCCGTCCCACCGTGGCCGATCTACAGAGCTGGAAGGGTCGCCGTCAGCTCACCAATGTCTACGTGGACAGTGTGCTGGAATGCCGAGCTGCAGAGGCCGCCAGCATCGACATCATCACCGTCCAAGACTCGATCATGTCTCCCGCCTTCCGGCGTTCGGCTCCGACGGCCTTCATGGTGGTTGGACTCGAATACGGCCAGGTCGTCACGACCGACGAATATCTTCGCGCTGGGTTCGATGCGATCAACGCCGGTGCGGATGCATGCTGGTCGGCGGCCAGCCTCGAAACGATCAGTCGTATGCGCTCCGAAGGGATACCAGTTGTCGGACATGTGGGTTTGATTCCGCCGCGACGGACCTGGACCGGAGGATTCAAGGCCGTTGGCAAGACTGCGGCGTCGGCCCAGCAGGTCTGGGAGCAGACCCAAGCCCTCGAGGAGGCCGGCGCCTTCGCCGCCGAGATCGAAGTCGTCCCCGAGGCGGTTGCGACCGAGATCAGCCGGAACACGTCACTTGTCATGATCTCCATGGGCTCGGGATCCGGTTGTGATGCCCAGTATCTGTTCAGCACTGACATCCTGGGCACAAACACCGGTCATGTGCCCAGGCATGCCAAGACCTACGGCTCGATCGGGGAAGAGTTGGAGCGGGTCCAACAACTTCGAATCGAGGCGTTCAAGGCCTTCGCCGATGATGTCTCCGGTGGCGGATTCCCAGATCCGTCCAGGTTGGTTCCCATCGACCAGTCCGAGTTGGAAGCATTCCGGCAGGCTCTGGAGGGTCGTTAGTCCGACCGCTTCTGGCTGCTGGCATCTGCGATCTGTGGACAGCCAGGATTGCCGGCAGTAGGTTGCATCCACGACGTTGCGGACGCGGTGGGCGGTCGCCAGTGAGGAGAGAGTCATGAGCAGCCGGAGCGGATCCAGGTTTGTTGTGTCAGTTTTTGTGGCCTTGGCGATGCTCGTCGCAGGGTTACCCGTTGGAGCATCGAGCCATGTCAACGTAGTGAGCGAGGGCCCCCGGCCATCGCTCGAGGGTGTGGCCGTCGACAAGCGAGGCAACGTCTTCGTATCGAGTACGTTCACCGGTGAGCTGCTGAAGTTCGCACCGGGATCGAACGAATTCGAGGTTCTCGGCACGATCGACGGTTGGGGTACGGGCGGGCCCGGCGCTGGCTTCCTCGGTCTCGCTGTCGATGCCAAGGGCAACGTCTACGGCGCCGCCCAGTGGGACGGGCTCACCGGTGTCTACAGGTTTGACCGCAAGACGGGTGACGAAACGCTCATCGCCGGAACCGAAGCCATGAGCTTCCCCAACGCCATCACGTTCGACAACGTCGGCAACATGTACATCACTGACTCGAATTCAACCGGGTTGACCAACCCACTCGATCCCGGTGATGAACCGATGGGCGCGATCTGGCGGGTTGACCGCCAGGGCAATGCCATGAAATGGGTCGAATCGCCGCTCCTCGGCGGTGACGGTGGCGCAGGATTGGACACACCTGTCGGCGCCAACGGCATCGCGTACCGCAAGGGTGAGCTCACAGTCGCCAACGCCGAAGGTTTCTCGCTCTTCACCGTTCCCATTGAGCGTGACGGAACGGCCGGCGAAATCGAAGTGCTCGCTGGGCTCTTGGTGACGCCGGATTGGCCGATCCTCGAGGGCCCGGCGTTCGGCGTCCTGCCGGCCGTACCCGACGGTATCGCGCTCGACGTGCATGGCGGGATCTACGTGGCGTCGGTGGCCCAGAACGCCGTATTCAGAGTCAACACCGACGGCACCGTTGATGTGCTGTTCTACGATCCGCAGGGTGCGGTCCTGAATTTCCCGTCGAGCCTCTCGTTCGGTACCGGAAAGGGCTTCAAGCAAACGCTCTATGTCGCCAACCTTGCGTTCGCCCCGACGCCGCCATTCGCGCCGGCTTCGCTCGTGACGATCGACGTCGGCGTACCCGGGATGCCTCTTCCCTGATACGCGTCGCGACGCCGCGCAAACGACTCAGCTCCTCCCTAGACACTCTCTGCACGCGGCGTCTGACTACCAGCTCCCGCCGCCGCCTCCACCGCCTCCGCCGCCGACCCCTCCGCCGCCTCCCCCAGAGGACGACGAAGGGGCTGTGGATGATGACCGTGTCGCTCGAGAAACTGATGGTCCGATGTGGGCGAGGTAGAAGTGGTTGGCTGGCACCGACGCGAAACGCGGGTCGGTTTGCAGTTTGGCCATGATGGCCTTCCACTTGTCGTCGAGACCAAAAGCGATCGCCCACGCGGTGTAGCCCGCAAAGCGATCCGGCTCAATCATGTTGAGGGCGCTCTCTGGTTCGAGTTCGCTGAGAAAGCGTCGCAGTGCTTCGACCTCGATCCACTTCGATGTGCCCTCGGGAGTGCGCACCCGAAGCTCCCACGAACGGAGCACCACCGTGAGAGCGGAGCCGAGAAACAATGATGCGATCGCCAGCAACGGTAGCCAGAACGGTGACCAGCGCATCGCGATCCCACTCGTCGTCGCAACAGCGACTGCCCCGACAAGGACGAGAAGAGACCCGACCAAAAGAGCTGCGGCCCGTTGTCGGTCACCGGCAGCGTCCCAGAAGCCGCTCCGGTCCTTCCATCTGTCGAGGTCCGCTCCGAGACCGGTCCAGGAACTGGCGAAATCCTTGTCGTATTTGCCGAGAACTATCGAATCGCCTTTCTTGAAGATCGAGTCGAGCCGCCTTTGGCTGGTCGGTCTCGGAATCGACGTACCCCGACGGAGCGTCAAGCTCTTGGCCCCTGTGTCTTCGATCTCGACCTCGCCGAGGGCCGCTGCCTCGAGCAGCCATGCAACCTTGTGCTCCGGTTTGACCGACTCAGAAATCAGAATCCCGCCCTGGGGTGGCGAGATGCCCTGGGGTGGTACCAGAGAGGGGTAAATGAGCCGAGCCATCTCAGATTCGTCAGCCAGCCGGAAGCTGTCGACCGACTGGACATCGTCGATGTATCCGAGTGACGTGGCGGTTGTGTGTCGAATCTGTTCCCGTCCGCGTCGGCGCACGAAGCGGCCAACGATGGGACTGGCAGCGAGAGTCCCAGCCAGGGCGATCGCCATCGAGAGCCACACAGACGTTCCGGAGCTGAGTTCCTGGGGTTGAGGTGCCACTGGCACATCCGGCAGTCCCGCGAGAACAGGACCAAGACCAGCGGAGACCGTGACCCCCTCACCCTGGGCGAGTCGTCCGGTCTCGACAACCAGATGCCCGGGGGAGATCTGTTCGGCGTCGCAGCCTCCGAAGCTTCCCCGCCGGCCTTTGTCACATCGGATCTCGGTGAACTCGCGATCCGATGTGATATGTATCTCCGCGCTGGAAATCGCGACCTGCCACTCGGTGCCGACCGCGTTCCAGGAGAACTGGTCACCAGCGCGCAAGGTGTCCAGGGGATAGTCGATGAAGTAGCGGTGACGTCCGCTGATGGTCTGGTTGGGATCGCCGATTCGCAGAGTTGGTGTTGCGCCTCGTCCGATCTGCAACTGTGAGGGGGCAGTAGCTGAGGAGACACGAACCTCAGCGTCGGAGTTCAGGTCCGGGATGGTCCGAAGGATCCCTCGGCGATTCAGCTGCCCGAAGTCGTAGTCGATGGCCTCGCTCACCTGCACGGTCGGACTGGTGCTGGTCACGACTGCGGTGGTCCAGTAGTTGGTGATTCGCTCGCCGTCGAGGACTCTTGCCCCCAGAAAGGCAGCAGCCGGTGCTATCAGAGAGAGCACGATGATTCCGGCAGTGCTGGCGCGACGACGCTGGGTTGTCATGGGTCGACTCTAGAACGATTCGAACAGCTCAGAGGACGGCTTGGAGCGCCTCGATCGTTTGGGTGATTTCGGCTGGAGACGTGTAGTGCACGAAGCTGAGGCGCACGACACCAGGATTGGACGGTTGGCCCATCGCCTCGACCAGCCGTCGAGCATAGAAATCTCCCGAGCCCGCCATCACCCTGTGGTTGGCGAGTTCGCTGGCGACCTCGGTCGGGGACCGGCCGGGCACGAAGGCAACAGTCGGCACCCGCACCGTGGGATCCACGGGTCCCATGATCCGCACATCGTCGCGCTCTGAAAGGTACGCGAGAAGTGGACCGGCAAGCTGGATCTCGTGGGACCGCATGAGTTCGTGTACTCGCCGGCCCCGCTCGGCGGCATCAACCTCGTCATCGAAGTGATGTTGATGCAGCTCATCGATGTAGTCGGCGATGCCGTTGCACGCTGCGACCTGAGCATGGTCGGGGCCAGCCGGAACGAGCCGCTTGTGAGGCTCATCGTCGTTGAACCAGTGGCTCTGGTTCGGCAGCATCTGTGCGACGCCCCGCCGAACCACCATGACGCCTTGATGCGGTCCGTAGGTCTTGTAGGAGGAGAAGAGATAGATGTCGGCACCCAATGCATCAATGTCGGGGAGGCCATGGGGAGCTGCCGACACACCGTCGACCACGGTGACCGCACCAGCAGCTCGAGCCATCGCACACACCTCGGCCACCGGGTTGATATGGGCCACGATGTTCGAACAGTGAGGAAAGGCAACCAGCCGTGTCCGTTCAGACAACAGGGGTTCGAGGTCAGCAAGATCGAGCATGCCGGTGACGGGGTCAACCGCCCACTCTTTCACGACAATTCCTGAGGATTCCAGTCGTCGCCACACTCCGGAGTTGGCCTCGTGATCCTGATCGGTGACGACGATCTCGTCGCCTTCGGACCACACGGCCCGAAAGGCGTTGGCCAGAACGTAGGTGTTCTGTGTCGTGGAAGGACCGAAATGAAGCTCGTCCTCATCCACGTTCATGAGAGCGGCCAGGCGAATGTGGGCTCGATCCATCTGCTGACCCCCAGCTTCAGCCGCCGGGTAGGGGGCATAGGGCTGCACCTTGGTCTTGACGTAGAAGTTGTGAAGCCGATCGATCGTCTGTTGACAGGCGTATGATCCCCCCGCGTTCTCCATGAACGCCCA